>NZ_JBBMFC010000003.1:0-174149 GCF_040096225.1 Hominiventricola aquisgranensis
TTTTTACTGAATAAAATAAACGCAAGAGAAAAGTGGTGCCTGGCCTAACGGTCAAACACCACTTTGTCTACAGTCTGAGATCATCGAGATACGATGATCTCTTTTTTTATCTCTCATTTTGTTATATAATGAAAGCTAATGAGTCGAGAGGAGAGCATTATGGAGTTACAGAAGGGAAGACCTGCAGATACAGCGGGCAGAATGGAAAAAGAGATCCGCACCTATGATTTTCTGGATGGGTTAGGTGTGGAATATGACAGAGTAGATCATGGTCCGGCCATGACCATGGAAGACTGCAAGGAGGCGGATGAGATTCTGCAGGCAACGATCTGCAAGAATCTGTTTTTATGTAATCGTCAGAAGACGGCATTTTATCTGCTGATGATCCCAGATACGAAGGTATTTCATACAAAGGATCTGTCCGCACAGATCGGTTCCGCACGGTTGTCTTTTGCAAACCCGGAATATATGGAAGAATTCCTGGACATTACGCCGGGCTCTGTCAGTGTCATGGGACTGATGAATGATAAGGAACGTCAGGTACAGCTTCTGATTGATGAGGATGTGCTGGGGGGAGAATATATTGGATGTCATCCATGTATCAATACTTCCAGTATTCGTTTGAAGACAAAGGATCTGGTGGAAAAGGTGATTCCGGCCATGAATCATCCATTTATGAAGGTGAAGCTGTAATTTAGATTAATAATGATAACAATCAATAGCAAAGAATTAACGATGGAGAATAGAGGAGTTAGTTATATGGAACAGACATCACATTTTGCCCGGGTGCTTGCTTTTCTGGAGGAAAAGGGTTGGAAATATAGTCACTGTTGCGAAGATGACTGTGGCAGCATTGATTTTGAATATCGGGGAGTTCCCTATCATATCTGGGAATTTCATGATGGAGATGAGTGGGGTGTGGAGACCAACATCCGCCATGGCGGCCGTTCAGAGGAGCTGACGGGTGATTATGAGACAGAATTGTTGGAGATTATGAAGGAATGGCATTGACAAAAAATCTGATGAGCCAGATTCCAAAGGATTTTTACCGGCTCTTTGGAAACAAATATATGGATTACTATATGACATTTCTGGTGGCGATCTGTGAGGAAAGCAGCAGATCAGGTTCCACACTGGGACTTACAGAACAGGAATGTCGGACCATTATCAATGAAAAGCTGACAGAGACTACCATTGACTGGAGCGAAGAACGCTTCGATGAAGAAGGAAGCCTTCTGACCCGCAGCAATATGGCGGCAGTTTGTCTGAACTATTTTGAAGAGTGGGGATGGCTTCGAAAGGACTATGATGAGACGCTGAACAGCTATGTGGTATCCTTTCCGGAATATAGCCAGTTGTATGTGGAATTATTTCAGAAATTATATAAGGAAGAGGACAGCAGCGAACGGGAGAGCGTGCTGGCTGTCTATAGTTATCTCTTTACTTACAGTTCGGATGCAGAGAAGAATAATGAGATTCTGGAAAGTGCCCTTCAGACTTCCAGACGGTTGTCCAGAATGCTGGGAAATATGCGGGAAGGCATGCGAGGGTATTTTGATGAACTGTCCAGACAGCGGGATTTCCGAGGTATTCAGGAAGTGCTTGTGAAGGAGATCAACAACAGCGACAGCAAAAAGTATGCGATCCTGACCACTACGGACAGTTTTTATCGGTATAAGGAAGCTGTCAAGGAGCTGATCGACCAGAATCTGTCGGAAAATGAGTTACGGCAGCAGGAACTGGAGCAGAGGATCTTTTCTATGTCAACAGCAGAGCGGGAGGCATTGACGGGTATCCGGCTTCAGAGAGCATTGACTCGTTGTGAGGAAGCCAGTGACTTGATCGTTCAGATCGAGCGGGAATTTGATGCGGTAGAGAAGCGTTATAATCGATTGATCGAGCAGAAGACCATCTTTGCCAGCCGTGCAGCGGCAAGGATCCGATATCTGCTTCAGGAAGGTGACCGAAGAGAGGATAAGACTCTACAGCTTGTGAATCTGTTGAGCCGCAGTGACAAGAAGGAAGAGATCATACAGGATCTGGCAGAGAAGATCCAGGTGACATCACCGTTCCGCGTGATTACAGAGAAAAGTCTGTACACTAGAAGAGACAGCGATAAAGAAGCATTTGCACCGGCAGCGGTACAGAAGCCTGTGGAAGAGCCAGAGAACGGACTGGAAGAATTTGTATTAAAGCCGCTCTATACTCACAGGGAGATCGACCGGTTCCGGAAGCAGCACATGAAGCATGGTGTCTTCGAGGCAGATAGCAAAGATATCCAGTCTGTAGAGGATCTGGAAAAACTGTTCTTTGTATGGCAGGAAGCCACCGAGCTGGCAGAAGGAAAACAGAAAATTGAAGTCGGAGAAGAGCTGGTATCTCAGGGAGAGACAGGCTTTAAATTCTCACGGCTGACCATAGAGGAGAAGAATTAAGAATGACATCTTATCTGGAAGAACTCTCCATGACGGAGGCTGATAATGTAAAGCGCACGATCCGGGATCTGTTTCGGCAGACCTGTATTTTACAGGTAAAATACGACCCGGCCACGCTGATCCGCAGGGATAATCCCCGGTATGAGACTTGCGTACGTCATCGGGCATTTATTGAACAATATTTGTCGGTGTTGGGCTGTGAGCTGACCCATGATCCGCAGGAACATATTTTCCGGCTGACAGGAGAAGGAGTAGCAACGGAACGTCTGAATCTGACGACTACTTTGCTGATCCTGATCCTGAAGCTTATTTACCGTGATAAGATTATGGGAGAAGGCTTAAATGCCACCATGACTACACTGGAAGAGATGCGTGAATATGGAAAAAATACCAATCTGATCACCAGAAAGCTGACGGATGCAGAGTGGAGAGATGCACTGTATGTGATGAGGGTGCATCAGATGATCGATGTGCCGGGAGCCGTCAAAGATGTGGAAGATACCACACCTATCTATATTTACAGTACGATCAATCTGTACTGTGCATCACTGGATATTGACAAGATCGTAGAAAAATACAGAGAAGAACTGAAGGAGGAAGACCTTGAAGCAGGCGAAGAAGATCATTACGAGGATGCTGATCAATAACTGGGGCGGCATCAGCCATCGAATGATGGAATTTCATGAATATGTGAACCTGTTCAGCGGCAAGAGCGGATCAGGTAAATCAACGGTAATGGACGCTGTGCAGGTAGTCCTCTATGGAAGTGTGTCTGCATCTTTTCTGAATAAGGCAGCGGATGATGCGAAGAACCGAAGAAGCGTCATGAGCTATCTGCGTGGTGCACAGAAGGATGGTACGTCCAACCGAGCGGATCAGGATTTTTATTCTACATTGGTTCTGGAAGTAAAGGATACCGGGCTTCATACCACCACCTGTTTTGGCGCGGTATTTGAGATCGGCAGAACGGATATGGATATCAATGGAAAATATGCATTTTTCAGCCATTCGGGTTCCATCCCGGAGGACGGATATCTGAATGCGGATGGCGTGCCTTATTCCAAAGCACAGATCCGCAAGCTCTGCGAGACGAGAAAACAGTCGGCGGACAATCGAGGACGAGTGGAACTGAATCGGATCTATCCGTCCAGAGAGGCTTATGTAGCAACTCTTTATGACGTGATCCTGGGAGGCGTGGATCCGACTCGTCTTATGACTATGGAGAAGAGTGCCATTGCCCTTCGGATGACTAACGGTACAGGACAGTTTATCCGGGATTACATGTTCCCCAGAAGTCAGGAGAGTGCCATTGAGAAGATCAGTGAGCAGCTTGGTGCTTACCGGGAGATTAAGGAAAAAGTAGAGGATCTGGAGGAACGTATCCACATGCTGGATACGATTCATGAGAGCCATACGGCACTGGTCAGTACCCGGTCAGATATGGTTCGTGCAGAAGCCATTTTGAAATACATTGAGATCGAGAGCACGAAAGCTCATCTGGAAGCGAGAAGTCAGGATCTGCAGGGCTTAAAGACGAAGATTGGATCGCTGGAGACAGAGCAGAAGGAAAAAGAAAAGGAACAGAAAAGCTGTCAGGAAGCTCTGATCGAGGTCAGTTCCAGACTGAAAGCCAGTGATTATGGTCAGAAGGAAAAGGAACTGCAGGCATTAAAAGACAAGATTGTTCTGCTGGCAGGCAACAGCCGTCAGTGGCGCGGTATCGTAGAAGGACTATGCGCCTGGGAAGAGGATGAAAATGTTACCGGCTATGTGAGCAATTTTGCCCTGCAGTTGATCAGTGAATTCCGCAAAGGTTCTGTGACGGAAAAACAGTGTCAGGAGCTGGCAAGACGGCTGGAAGAAGCAGCTTCCGCCGTGTCAGAAGAATATGAGGATCTTGGCACCAGTCTTCGGGAGACAGGAAAAGATCTGGCAGAGAAAAAAGAGATCCTGGAAGATCTGAAAAATGACAGGAAGCACTATGACCAGAAGCTGAAAAAGGCGAGAACCCAACTGGAGGCAGCACTCACTAATCTATATGGAAAGAAAGTGCCGGTCTCTGTATTTGCAGATCTGTTTGATATTACAGATGAAAAATGGAAAAATGCGGTGGAAGGTCGCATGGGTCGTGTGAAATTCAGTTTGATCACACCACCGGAATATGCGCTGGATGCGGCGAAACTGTTCCGTCGAATGAAGCAGTATCAGGAGATCGACCTGATCAATACGGCGGCGATCAAGCGAGATGAGCCCACGGCACAGTCGGGAACTTTATATGAGACAGTGCGGACAGAAGAAGCTTACGTGGATCTGTGTCTGAAGAGGTATCTGGGACGCATCGTAAAATGCGAGACTGTAGAAGAGCTGGACCAGGTTCGCGACGGTGTGACGCCGGATTGTTATTCTTACAGCAACTATATGTTCCGTCATCTGCGCGAGGCAGATTATACTACCAGAGCCTGCATCGGAACAAAAGTTTCCAAGGAAAAACTGCAGGAGCTGACGGATGAAGTGTTCCGTCTGGAGAAGGAGTATCAGGAGTCCATTCATCTGCGTGACAGCCTGAAGCGTGCCATGGGATTTGAAAAGCTTGGCCTGGATCCGGCGCAGCTGGCAGCATTGTCCAAGGCAGCCGCACAGCTGGAAGATGCGGCAAAAGAGCAGGATCGACTGGAAGAGGAGCTGCGGGAACTGAAAAATGGAACCCTCATGTCAGAACTGACGGCAAAGCAGGCAGAACTTCAGGAACAGGAGAGCCAGATTAAGGAGCGTCTGGCGAAGATCCAGACAGAGCTGCTGAATCAGACCAAAGCACTGGGAAGTGCAGAGTCAGATGTGAAGGGCTATGAAGAAAAACTGACCATTCTTCAGGAAGGCTTTGTGGAAAATGAAGAACTGCTGGCAGAAGTGACGGAGAATCTGGCGACTCTTTCAGAAGCCGCCTATCGGAACAAGAAGCGGCAGGAACTGGTGAAGCTTACTGAACAGGAAGAACAACAGCGGGAAGACCGGACCCGTGCCCGGAATCATTTTAACCAGAAATATCCGGTCTATGATTTTGCAGATCCGGATAAGGATAACGACTGTTACGACCAGGTACTGGAGAAGTGTCGCAGAGATTTTGAACCGCAGTTTAAAGAAGAATTTGCAAAGCAGTGTGAACTGGTCTATGCAAGTCTCCGGGACAACGTGATCGCGGCGATCCACGGAGAGATCAAGGCAGCATACCGTCACGCAAGAGATATCAATCGTCTGCTGTCACGCATTCGTTTCTCTGACAGTGTGTACCAGATCGAGATCCTTCCAGCGCAGAATGAGAACGGACAGTTCTATGAGATGTTGACGGCAAAAGAACTGGACAGCAAGGTCATGGATAATCAGGGGTATGAAGGACAGATGAGCCTTCTGGAGGATGATTTCTATCAGAAGTATGAGCAGAAGATCCAGCTTCTGACGGAGAAATTCATGCCGCCAAGAGAGGAGGATGCTTCTGGTCTGGAGAAACGTCGTCAGGAGATGGAGCGTTACGCTGATTACCGCAATTATCTGACCTTCAGTATGTATGAGAAAGTAGAAAATCCGGATGGTTCTATCCGGAAGAATCCGGTAGATGAGATGGCAGGCCGTGATTCGGGTGGTGAGGGACAGAACCCGAAATATGTAGCACTGCTGGCTGGTTTTGCCATGCTTTATATGCAGCAGAGCAGCCGGGATTCCAAAGTCCGTCTGGTACTGCTGGATGAGGCATTTTCCAAGATGGACAAGGAGCGAAGTGAAGTGTGCCTGCGCTATGCAAGAGAGCTGGAACTGCAGCTTATCGTCTGTGTGCCGGATGAGCGACTTCAATCCCTGATCCGCAACGTAGACTGCGTCTATGGATTCCGTCGGTATCAGAACCAGATCTCCATGATGCACATTGATAAAGGCAGTTATCTGGAAATGATTGCAGGGGAGAAGGAAGATGGCGATGAAGCAGGAGCGGACGAAACAGAAGATACAGTCATTGAGTAGATACATCATTGAGAAAGCCGAATGTGATAGCTATCGTGCCGGAACGCGAAGTAAGCAATGGCATATAGAAGCAGATCAGAAACTGCTTGATGCGGTTGGTGGTCGTTCTGTGCTGCTCAGACAGGCTGGAGAGTTGGAAAAACTTACCGGTATTTCCGGTAAAATTATAGTAAAATGGAAAGCAGTCAGGACAGAGATCGAGAAGATCATAGTCAGTCCTGACGCAATCCCGCTGCTCTGCCAGGTGGAGCAGATCGAAGATCCAAGGGAGCGGCAGTTGTCACAGATGGAACTGACAGAGAGCTGGAAAAGCCGCGTAGCGCAGGCAGACTGGCTGATTCCCTATTATGATCATATACTGGAACGACTGAACAGCGGAAAGCTTGTAAAGGATGTACCAGGTTTGGAAGACCCGCTGTTTTTCTTGTTTTTAAACAAGACAGCAGAAGAGAGGAAACCGTTATATCGCAGAGCATTCAGTGCACAGGTCTGTACAATATGGAATGGGATTGCGCAAACGAAGCAGAGTGAATCGAAGATTACACCAACCAAACGATTTGAGAAGATCTATCAGTCTGCGGTATTGAGTGTTCTGAAGCAATATTCTCCGTTATATGAAGAAGGAATGTCTGACGAAGAACTGCTGACAGCTCATGGAATTCTGACTTATGCGCAGACATTGGAATTTAAGGGAGCTGTATCCTATCGAATCGATGATGGACCGGCAATTAGCACAGCAGCACAGATATACGGAACAATGTTCAACAAACAGACATTAGAAAATGCGGTTCCGATAAGTATAGTGGGAATCCGACAGATTATGACGATTGAGAATAAAGCAAATTATGAAAAGATGCAATTTCGACCGGATACATTGTATATTTTCTGCCATGGATTTTTCAGCCCGCCTGAGAGAAAGTTCCTTTCCAGGGTGGTTGCCTTAGCTGGAACGAATACCGAATATTTTCACTGGGGAGACATGGATTACGGCGGAATCCGGATTTTCAAATTTCTGCAGAAGAACCTGTTTCCCAGGTTGAAGCCTTGGAAAATGGATGTGACAGATTATAAGATGGCTTTACAGATGGGTGCAAGTATTTCGCTGGAAACAGACAAGCGAGAAAGATTTGAGCAGATGGATGCAGGTGTTCTGACTCCACTGAAAGAAGCAATTCTGAAGAATGGCAAGGAAATTGAACAGGAATTGCTTTTATTGTAAACAGAATTTCGCAGGGAGACCTGTGTTGCTGAAATTTTAGGTGCATGACAGAGACAACTGTGGTAAAATAGTCACATTGGAGCAGTTACGAAAGGAGATATTCTTAATGGTACGTAAAGCAGAGATAAAAACAGTAGAAGGCCTTCGTGGAGGCAAAGGCAAGCTTGAGATGCATCACATCCTGAAACCGGAGGAACTGAACGGTCACGGAAGAATGTATGCACTGGTGAAGATGGAGCCGCACAGCAGCATTGGTGTGCATGATCATATTGGTGAGACTGAGCCGTACTATGTGCTTTCCGGTCATGGAACGTTTATCGATCATGATGGTTCCCGGATCCCGGTAGGACCGGACGATGTCTGTATCATTGAATGTGGACAGCATCATGGATTTGAAAATGATTCTGATGAAGAGCTGGTCATGATGGCTTTGGTATATAACGAGTAGAGACAGGAGAACAAAGATGGCAGCAGATATTATCGATTTGAAAGACCGCATGAAAAATACGGCGGATAAAAAGACAGTTGCAGAGAAGGTGCAGGATTTAAAAGAGGCCTATGCACTGATCTCACCTCTGACAAACCTCCCTTATGTTGAGTGTGAACAGGAGAATTTTTTCGATCAGGTTCTGCTGTATGAGACGAAGGAAGATGCAGAAGCAGCGGCAAAAGTATATGACGAAAAAGGTATTCGTGTACTTGTGCGGGATCTAAAGACGCTGGAGCTGGAGCTTCCGGTGAAACCAGAAGAACCAGATGGAGAGAAACGGAAAGTATTTCTCAATCAGGTTCGACAGCATCTGGGTATTCTTCCGTTCATGGGAGTGAATGCAGTGTGCTATAAAGCCGCAGATGCTCCTGCAGAACTGATTGAACTGGAAAATGTGCTGCCTGAGGATTTTCAGAAAAAAGTGGCAGCTAATGCCTTGTATCAGCCGAACCTTCAGCTGACTGGCGTATATCTTATGCAGGAAGCAAGAAAAGGAAAAGATGCTGTAGACCGGAAAGTGCTTCATGATCTGGATGAAGAATTTTCTTCCAATCTGGTAAAAGCAAAGGTATTTATGCCGGTGCTTCCACCGAAAGGAAAGGAAAAAGACCCGCAGTTAAATCTGAAGGAGTGCCAGATCCCATATCTGAAGCATCAGAATGGTGATTTGTTCTTCCCGGTATTTACCGATATCTGGGAGTTCCAGAAATATGCCCAGGGAAAAGGAGCTCTTCGCTCTATTCAGATACCATTTACGCAGCTGGAAAAATTTGAGGGAAAACAGGCAAAGGCATATATGCTGAATCCCATGGGATTTTCTATTCCGTTGACGAAAGAGATGATTCCAAAGCTTATGAAGAAATTTGGACTGGAAGGAGATCAAAAATGATCTGGGGAAATGTAAAGTATATTGACCATTATAAAGGAATCAGCCATGCACTGGATGTGGCTCTTGACTATCTGGCAGCAGGTGATTTTAAAGAACTGGAGAAC
This sequence comes from Hominiventricola aquisgranensis, assembly GCF_040096225.1. Taxonomy (NCBI): domain Bacteria; kingdom Bacillati; phylum Bacillota; class Clostridia; order Lachnospirales; family Lachnospiraceae; genus Hominiventricola; species Hominiventricola aquisgranensis. Next base: position 9,149 of record NZ_JBBMFC010000003.1, read on the forward strand.
GGAAAGCTGGATCTGGAAGCAGGTGTATTTGTGAAGCTTCTGGATCAGGGTCTGAAAAACAGCCGCGACTGGGAAGCACATAAAAAATACATTGATATTCATTTCCCGCTGGAAGAGAGTGAGCTGGTCACTGTTATGGAGACTGCACTGGTTCCAGGGTGGGGCGAGTATGATGAAGCCAAAGAGCGTATGAAAGCTCCGGCATGTGAAGGTGGATCTACGGTAACTCTTCATCCAGGTGATTTCGCAGTTACCTTTCCGGAGGATGCCCATATGGCAGGGCTTACCAGTGGAGAAGAGAAGACGATCCGCAAGGTTCTTGTAAAAGTACCGGTGTAAACAGTTGACGCAAACATTGTAGATGTGCTATACTTATCTAAGTTATGTAGAAAAATCATTCAGGAGGAAACACGGATGAAACATATTAAGACTTTGAATACTCAGACTCTGCAGAACACCATGAAAAAAGGCGGATGTGGCGAGTGCCAGACTTCCTGCCAGTCTGCATGCAAGACTTCCTGTACCGTAGGAAATCAGACCTGCGAGCACAGCAAATAAGAGGAGTTTTTCAGTGAATGAGTAAGCAGTGGCTCCCGCCGCTGCTTCTTCTTTGTCATAGAGACAACATGAAAACAGAGAAAATATTGGATATACAACACAGAACAGAAAGGAAAACATACATGGTTCATCAGTATAAGAACAATGGTTATAATATTCTGCTGGATGTAAACAGTGGATCTGTCCATGTGGTAGATGATCTGATCTACGATATGGTTCCTTATTACAAGGAAAAAGGACTGGATGAGACAGTTGCTCTTCTGAAAGATAAGTACCCGGAAGCTGAGATCCGGGAGGCAGCAGAAGATCTGGACGAGCTGATCAAAGCCGGAAAACTCTATACAGAGGATATTTATGAAAATTATATCCACGATATTGTGGAGGCAAAGAAGCCGGTAGTTAAGGCACTGTGTCTGCACATTGCCCATGATTGTAATCTGGCCTGTCGTTACTGCTTTGCAGAAGAGGGCGAGTATCATGGACGTCGTGCTCTTATGAGCTACGAGGTAGGTAAGAAGGCACTGGATTTCCTGATCGCCAATTCCGGAAGCAGACACAATCTGGAAGTGGATTTCTTCGGTGGCGAACCGTTGATGAACTGGCAGGTTGTCAAAGACCTGGTTGCATACGGAAGAGAGCAGGAGAAGCTTCATAATAAGAGATTCCGTTTTACTCTGACAACCAATGGCGTTCTGCTGAACGATGAGGTACAGGAGTTCGTAAACCGTGAGATGGACAACGTGGTCTTGAGTATCGATGGACGTAAGGAAGTTCACGACCGTATGAGACCGTTCCGTAACGGAAAAGGAAGCTATGATCTGGTTCTGCCGAAGTTTGAAAAGCTGGCAGAGAGCCGGAATCAGGAAAAATATTATGTGCGCGGTACATTTACCAAGAACAACAAGGATTTCTCCAACGACGTGCTTCATCTGGCAGATCTGGGATTCAAGCAGATCTCTGTGGAGCCGGTAGTAGGATCTGATGAGGAAGATTATGCACTGCAGGCAGAGGATCTGCCGGAGATCTTTGCAGAGTATGACAAGCTGGCAGCCGAGATGGTGAACAGATATCATACAGACAAGGATTTCAATTTCTTCCATTTCATGCTGGATCTGACAGGCGGACCCTGTGTGGCAAAGAGACTGTCCGGATGTGGTTCAGGAACCGAATATCTGGCAGTGACTCCGTGGGGAGACCTCTATCCGTGCCATCAGTTCGTAGGCGAAGAGAAATATCTGATGGGAAATGTGGATGATGGAATCACCCGCCCGGACATCAGAGAAGAGTTCAAAGAGTGTAACGTTTACTCCAAGGAAAAATGCCGGAACTGTTTTGCCAAATTCTACTGCAGCGGCGGTTGTGCGGCAAACTCTTATAAATTCCACGGCTCCATCAATGATGCATATGATGTGAGTTGTGAGCTGGAGCGCAAACGTGTAGAGTGCGCGATCATGATCAAGGCCGCTCAGGCGGAGAAAGACGAGGAAAGAGCAAATGAAGAAATCTAGAGCAGTTGTTACCCTGCTTCTGACGGTTGTCCTGACCGGTCTTCTGCTGTTCACTTCAGCAGCAGGCTGGGGAGCAGACGGACTGGGTTCTGCAGATAAGATCCATCTGGGTCTGGATCTGGCAGGCGGTGTGAGTATCACCTACCAGGCAGTGGGCGATGAAGCACCAAGTGCAGAAGATATGGCAGACACGATCTACAAGCTGCAGAAGCGTGTGGAAAATTACAGTACCGAGGCTGAGGTTTATCAGGAAGGTGCTGACCGGATCAATATCGAGATCCCGGGTGTGACTGATGCAAATGCAATTCTGGAAGAGCTTGGAAAACCAGGTTCTCTGCAGTTCCAGACCACAGATGGTGAAGTGGTACTGGAAGGAACTGATGTGGCCGAGGCGCAGGCAGGTTCCACCACAGACAGTTATCAGAATCGTCAGTATGTGGTAGAACTGGTGCTGACGGATGAAGGTGCACAGAAATTTGCTGAGGCAACTTCTGCAAATATTGGAAAGCAGATCGCAATTGTCTATGATGGCAGCGTGATCAGTGCTCCGAATGTCCAGAATGCAATTACTGATGGAAGATGTCAGATCACCGGTAACTTTACATACGAGCAGGCTGATCAGCTTGCATCCACCATCCGTATCGGTTCTTTGTCCCTGGAACTTCAGGAGCTGCGGTCTAACGTGGTAGGTGCTAAGCTGGGTAGCGAAGCAATCTCCACCAGCCTTGTGGCAGGTGCTATCGGATTCGCTATTGTAGTTGTCCTGATGATTATTCTGTACCGTATCATGGGTCTGGCTGCAGGTATTGCGCTTACTTCCTATATAGGTATTGTACTGGTACTTCTGAATATTTTTGAGATGACTCTGACCCTGCCGGGTATTGCAGGTATCGTTCTGTCTATCGGTATGGCCGTGGATGCCAACGTTATCATCTTCTCCCGTATCCGCGAGGAGATCGCAACCGGCAAGACTGTGAAGTCTTCCATTAAGATCGGATTCCAGAAAGCACTGTCTGCTATTGTGGATGGTAACGTGACGACTCTGATCGCCGCTATTGTGCTTGGATTCAAGGGATCCGGAAGTGTCAAAGGTTTTGCACAGACTCTGGCACTTGGTATTATCGTATCCATGTTCACCGCACTGGTTGTGACCAGACAGGTACTGAATGCGCTGTATGCACTGGGACTGCAGGATGAGAAGTGGTACGGTACAGTCAAAGAGAGAGCACCGATCAACTTCCTTGGCAAGAGAAAAGTATTCTTTACAGCTTCGCTGGCAGTGATCGTGGCAGGACTTATTTATATGGGAATCAATGCCGGATCCGGAAAAGGAATCCTGGCATACAGCCTGGAATTCCAGGGAGGAACTGCAACAACTGTTGAATTCAATGAAGATATGTCTATTGCTGACATTGATGAAAAAGTCGTTCCGGTAGTATCCGCAGTGACTGGTGATAATGATATTCAGACCCAGAAGGTTGCAGGAACTAATCAGGTTATTATCAAGACCAAGGAGTTGAGTCTGGATCAGAGACAGGAGCTGGATAACAGTCTGACAGAAACTTTTGAGCTGGGAGATACGGCAATCACAGCAGAGAGTATCAGCGGTGCCATCAGCCAGGAAGTAAAGCATGATGCAGTCGTATCTGTAATCATTGCGACGATCTGTATGCTGATCTATATCTGGGTTCGTTTCAAGGATATCCGTTTTGCAACCAGTGCAGTAGCTGCTCTGGTGCATGATGTACTGGTTGTTCTGGTATTCTATGGAGCTGCAAGAATTTCCGTAGGAAATACCTTTATCGCATGTATGCTGACGATTGTCGGCTACTCCATCAATGCAACCATCGTTATCTTCGACCGTATCCGTGAGAATCTTACAGATATGAAGAAGAAAGATACTCTGGAGGATGTGGTTAATGCAAGTATCACGCAGACCCTTACCAGAAGTATCTATACTTCCCTGACTACTTTCGTTATGGTAGCAGTGCTGTTCATCCTGGGTGTTGCATCCATCCGTGAATTTGCACTTCCACTGATGGTTGGTATTGTGTGCGGTGCCTACTCTTCCGTATGCATTACCGGTGCCCTGTGGTATGTAATGCGTACAAAACTGGGTGAGAAAAAATAACGGACAGAGAGGAAAGCCAATGGCAAAATGGGTAGAGATCAGAAAAGGAGCAGATTTTCAGTCGATCGGTGAGAAGTTTGGAATCAGCTCCCTGACTGCCCGGCTGATCCGTAATAAGGATATCACAGAAGAATCAGAGATCCGACAGTACCTGTATGGGGGACTGTCGGATCTCTGTTCTGCTTCTGTGATGAAAGGGATCATTCCGGCAGTTGAGATTTTACAGAAAAAAATAAAGGAAGGTGCCTCCATTCGGATCATCGGAGACTATGACATTGATGGTGTATGTTCCACTTACATTCTTCTCAGGGGACTGACAAGAGCCGGGGCAGAAGTAGATACAGATATTCCGGACCGGAAGAAGGATGGCTATGGGATTAATGAAGATCTGGTAAAGAGGGCATATGATGCAGGTGTAGATACCATCGTGACCTGTGACAACGGAATTGCGGCAGTGAAAGAGATCGCCTATGCCAAAAGTCTGGGAATGACAGTGATCATTACGGATCACCATGAACTGCAGGAGGAGATCCCGCCAGCAGATGTGGTAGTCAATCCCCACCAGAAGGATTGTCCGTATCCATATAAAAATCTGTGTGGAGCAGGTGTGGCATGGAAGTTGGTCAGTGCTCTGTGGGAACAGCTTAGAGTGCCAGAACAGGAGCTTTATGAGGATCTGCTGCTGTTTGCAGGATTTGCCACAGTGGGAGACGTGATGGATCTGACCGGAGAGAATCGAATCCTGGTGAAAGAAGCACTGAAGCTTCTGAAGACCACCACTCATCCGGGAATCTCGGCATTGATAGAAGTCAATGAGATCTCCAGAGAGACTATTTCGGCATTTCATATTGGATTTGTCTTAGGACCATGTATCAATGCAAGCGGACGGCTGGATACGGCAAAGCGGGCGCTGGAGCTTTTAAAGACTACAGATTATGAAAAAGCACTTGTAAATGCTGCAGAGTTAAAAGCACTCAATGATGAACGAAAATCCATGACGGATGACGGTGTGCAGCAGGCTCTTGACCAGATCGAAAACAGTGACATGAAAAGGGATCGGGTACTGGTAATCTATCTACCCGACTGTCATGAGAGTCTTGCGGGAATTATCGCTGGACGGATCAGGGAACGCTATTACCGGCCAGTGTTTGTGCTGACCAGATCGCAGGATGGAGTAAAAGGATCCGGGCGTTCTATTGAGACCTACTCTATGTTTGAAGAGATGAGCAAGTGTAAGGAGCTCTATACGAAATACGGTGGACATCCTATGGCGGCTGGTGTGTCTATGCCGGAGGAACATGTGGAAAAGTTCCGGAAAAGACTCAATGAACTGTGTACACTGACGGAAAAGGATCTGACCGAAGTAGTGCGGATCGACATTGCCATGCCATTTTCCTATGTATCAGAGCGGCTGGTGGAGGAATTATCTCTGCTGGAACCTTTTGGAAAAGGAAATAGTAAGCCGGTATTCGCAGCGAAAGGAGTGCAGGTGTTAGAAACCCGTGTTCTTGGCAAGAATCAGAATGTACTAAGGCTGAAGCTGAAGGATGAAAGTGGGACCACGATGGATGGAATCTATTTCAGTGATCAGATGAATGAAGTGTTAAAGACCATGCAGCAAAAGCCCAGACTGGCATTTTTGTATTATCCGGAGATTAATGAATTCCGGGGGCAGAGGACATTACAGCTGAGGATTCTGGACTATTGCTGATTGCATGAATTTGTGCTATATTTATTCTGTTATGGTGTTGTCTGACACCAGTTTATAGAGGAAAAGATTATGCCAAAGGCATAGCGATAGAGAAGGAGAAGACAGATGAAAAAGTTAGAGGATTATGTAGTAAGTATTCCGGATTATCCGGAACCAGGAATCATTTTCAGAGATGTGACCAGCATTCTGCAGGATGCAGAGGGATTGCAGCTGGCTATTGACAGTCTGCAGAAGAAGCTGGAAGGCCTTGACTTTGATGTGATCGCAGGAACGGAGTCCAGAGGATTCATCTTCGGAATGCCGATCGCATACAACCTTCATAAACCGTTTGTACTGGTCCGCAAAAAAGGAAAACTTCCAAGAGAGACCGTATCTGTGAGTTATGACCTGGAGTATGGCAGTGCAGAGATTGAGATGCACAAGGATTCCATCAAACCTGGGCAGAAGGTGGTACTGATCGACGATCTGATCGCAACCGGTGGTACCATTGAGGCAGCAGCAAAGCTGGTGGAGCAGCTGGGCGGTGAAGTGGTTAAAATCATATTTTTGATGGAGCTGGCAGGACTTCATGGTCGTGAGAAGCTGAGCAAATATGATGTAGAGAGTGTAATTCGTTACGAAGGCAAATAAAAGCAGCTGATGCAGGACAAAAGAATGTACTGTATCGGAAAAAAATAGATAGACAGAGAAGTGGTGATTGATATGACGGAAGAACAGGCAAGAGAAGTGCAGGAGGATGACAGAAGTATCGTTAAGATGGAAGATTTTACCAGCCCTGATGAATTATATCAGGAACTGGTGCAGCGCGTGACCAAATATCATCCATCTGCGGACATCTCCATGATCGAAAAAGCATACCAGGTGGCAAAAAAGGCCCATGACGGACAAGTGCGTAAATCCGGTGAGCCGTATATCATTCACCCGCTTTGTGTAGCAATTATTCTGGCAGATCTGGAGCTTGATAAGGAAAGTATTGCAGCAGGTCTTCTTCATGATGTGGTAGAGGATACACCGATGACTACAGAAGACCTGGCAAAGGAATTTGGTGATGAGGTGGCACTGTTGGTAGATGGAGTCACCAAGCTGGGTCAGCTGAGCTATTCCGCAGATAAAGTGGATGAACAGGCAGAGAACCTGAGAAAAATGTTCCTTGCAATGGCAAAAGATATCCGCGTTATCCTCATCAAGCTGGCGGACCGGCTTCACAATATGCGTACTCTGAAATACATGAAGCCGGAAAAACAGAAGGAAAAAGCACGAGAGACCATGGACATCTATGCGCCCATTGCACAGCGTCTTGGTATTTCGAAAGTAAAGATCGAGCTGGATGATCTGGCACTGAAATATCTGGAGCCGGATGTCTATTATGATCTGGTATCCCAGATCGCAGAGAAGAAGAGTACCCGTGAGAAATATGTACAGTCCATCGTGGCGGAAGTCAAACAGCACATGGACAATGCCAAGATCGAGGCAGATGTACAGGGAAGAGTGAAACATTTCTTCAGCATTTATAAAAAGATGGTTAACCAGGATAAGACACTGGATCAGATCTATGATCTGTTTGCTGTACGTATTCTGGTGGAATCTGTCAAAGACTGTTATGCGGCACTGGGTGTGATCCATGAGATGTATAAGCCTATTCCGGGACGTTTCAAAGATTATATTGCCATGCCCAAAGCCAATATGTACCAGTCTTTGCATACTACGCTGATTGGTCCGAAGGGACAGCCTTTTGAGATCCAGATCCGTACTTATGAGATGCACCGTACCGCAGAGTATGGTATCGCTGCCCACTGGAAATACAAGGAGAGCGGCGGAAGCAATGAGCAGAACGTTGAAGGTAAGAACAGCGCGGAGGCAAAGCTTACCTGGCTCCGTCAGATCCTGGAGTGGCAGCGTGACATGTCCGATAACCGGGAATTCATGAGTCTCTTAAAGAGTGATCTGGATCTGTTCTCCGAGAGTGTATATTGCTTTACACCAGGTGGCGATGTGAAGACACTGCCAAATGGCTCCAATACGATTGACTTTGCATATAGTATCCATAGTGCGGTCGGCAACAAGATGATTGGTGCCAGAGTCAACGGAAAGCTGGTGCCTATCGAGACGGTGATCAAGAATGGTGACCGGATCGAGATCATTACATCCCAGAACTCCAAAGGACCCAGCCGTGACTGGCTCAACACCGTTAAGAGTACGCAGGCAAAAAATAAGATCAACCAGTGGTTCAAGACAGAGTTCAAGGAAAGCAATATTACAAAAGGAAAAGAACTGATCGCCCAGTATTGTAAGATGAAGGGCATTCCTGCCGCTCAGGTGGTAAAGCCGGAGTATCAGGAAAGTGTTCTTAGAAAATATGGATTCCGCGACTGGGAATCTGTACTGGCAGCCATCGGACATGGCGGACTGAAAGAAGGTCAGGTCGTCAACAAGATGGTGGAAGAGTATGAGAAGGCAAAGAAGAAAGAAGTGACCGATGCCAAGATCATGGAGAGCATGAAGGAGGCAAAGGAGCAGAAGCTTCATGTGACCAAATCTAAGAGCGGCATTATTGTAAAAGGTATCGATGATGTGGCAGTGCGGTTTTCAAAGTGTTGTAATCCGGTTCCGGGTGATGAGATCGTGGGCTTTGTGACCAGGGGAAGAGGTGTAACGATTCACCGGACCGACTGCGTCAATATGCTCCATCTGGCGGAATCAGAGAGAGAACGGCTGATTGATGCAGAATGGCAGGGAGGTGCACAGACCAGAAGCAGTGAGAAATATTCGACGGAGATCAAGATCTACGGCAACAACCGTACCGGCCTTCTGGTGGATATTTCCAAGACTCTCACTGAGAGAAATATTGACGTCACATCTATGAATGTGCGTACCAGCAAACAAGGAACCGCTACCATCACTATCAGCTTTGATATTTCCAGCGTGGAAGAGCTGAACAAGATTATTGAGAAGCTCAGACAGATTGAGAGTGTTCTGGATATTGAGAGGTCTGCCAGCTAAGGGAGAAGATAATGAACAGTAAAGTTACACATATCAATGTGGGAAATCTGGCAGAGAACTGCTGGTTTCTGGCAAATGAAGATACAAAAGAGGCTGTTGTGATCGATCCGGGAGCAGAACCGGATCGGATCTGTGCGGCAGCTGAGAAGCATGGATGGAAGATCACTGCGATCCTGCTGACCCATGGACATATCGACCATATGGGAGCATGCGAATCCCTTCGCACAGAGTTGGGGGTGAAGGTATACGCACTGACAGAGGAAGAAGACCTTCTTCTGGATGCAAAGAAGAATCTGTCTGTCTTTATTGAACGCAAAGTTGTGACTTTTGAGCCGGATGAATTGCTGCGTGACGGACAGGAACTGACACTGGCAGGCATGAAGATTCAGGTTATCCATACACCGGGACATACGCCGGGAGGATGCTCTTACTACGTGGCAGATGCAGGCTGCGTGTTCTCGGGAGATACCCTGTTCGCAGAGTCTGTGGGCAGAAGCGATTTTCCAGGTGGAAGTACATCTGCATTAGTTCGTGCGGTAAAAGAAAAACTCTTTTTATTGCCAGATGATACGCTCGTCTGTCCAGGACATGGCGAAGAGACCACGATCGGTCATGAGAAGAAGTATAATTCATTTGTGTAGGAAGAAAAGAAAGGCTTTTTATGATAGAAGTAATTGTAAACCGGCCGAGTTTCGAATATGATATCCATTCCCTTGTGAAATCTTTTTTTCCAAGAGAAGATGTGCAGATCCATGTACAGGATACATTTACCGAAGATACGGCTCTTCGTATTTCTGTGGAGTTTACAGATGAGACTGTGTCCATCTGCCTGATGGAGCAGGGCGAAGAAAAAGAATCCGGTGTGTCCGTCATCAATTATGCAGAGCGGAAAGAGACGAAAAACCGGATGAAACGCCAATTATACCAGTTGCTGTGTGCATACACGGGACAGACTCTTCCCTGGGGAACCCTGACGGGAATCCGCCCGGCGAAGATCGCCATGGGACTGATCGAGCAGGGCATGAGCAATGTAGAGACCGCAGAATATATGCGGAATACCTATTTGGCAAGCAAGGAAAAGGTGGCACTGAGCGTCATGATCGCCAACCGGGAACGGTATGTGCTTCGAAATATTGACTACAAAGATGGCTACAGCCTCTATGTGGGGATTCCGTTCTGCCCAAGCATCTGCCTTTATTGTTCCTTCTCATCCTATCCATTGGAGAGATGGCGGAAGCGGGTGGATCAGTATCTGGATGCTTTATGTAAGGAACTGGATTATGTGGCAGACCGGTTCCGGGATAAAAAGCTTAATACAGTCTATATCGGCGGTGGTACACCGACCACATTGGAGCCTTATCAGCTGGACCGTCTGCTGACCAAGATCCAGAGTAAGTTTGATACGGAGCATCTGCAGGAATTTACTGTGGAAGCGGGCAGACCGGACAGCATCACCAGAGAGAAGCTTCAGGTGCTGCTGGATCATGGCATTGACCGGATCTCCATCAATCCCCAGACCATGAACCAGAAGACACTGGAGATCATCGGCAGACGTCACACCGTAGATCAGGTAAAAGAAGCATTTACGCTGGCCCGCAGCATGGGATTTGCTCATATCAATATGGATCTGATCGTGGGACTTCCGGGAGAATCCTATGATGATGTGGAGCATACTATGAAAGAGCTGGAAGCCATGGCACCTGACAGCGTGACGGTCCACTCTCTGGCGATCAAGCGTGCTGCAAGACTCAGCCTCTTCAAAGATAAATACGAGGAGATGGGTCTGGAAAATAATATGCAGATCATGGATATGACTGCCAGATACTGTGCAGAGATGGGATTGTCGCCATATTATCTCTATCGCCAGAAAAATATGGCCGGTAATTTTGAAAACGTAGGTTACGCACAGCCGGAGAAGGCTGGTATCTACAATATCCTCATCATGGAAGAGAAACAGACCATCGTGGCGTGCGGAGCCGGGGCTTCCACCAAACGTGTCTGGAATGAACAGAACCCCGATGGTTCTTATCGGATCGAACGGTGCGAGAATATCAAAGATGTGGCGTTGTATATAGAGAAGATCGATGAGATGATCCAGAGAAAAGAAGAACTATTTGCAGAAGAATAAAATTCTATCGAATCATGAAAGAACGAATCCATTTGAAAAAGATGGGTTCGTTTTTTTGTAAAAAAATTGCTCCAACTGTTTTAGTGACAGTTGGAGCAGTGGGCATTATTTATTCTGTGATTCCTGAAGTAAGTCCGGAAGATTAGTTGATGAACTGGTTTTCCGGATTTTGTTGTTTTTTCTGCATTCTAAATATGACGTTTTCATAAAGAATCTAAACAATCCGTAAACACTAATGACACACAAATTTTTCTGTGATATGATAGTAGCATCAATTCGAGTCATGACATTTCGTCATAGATTTCCCAATGATAATGATAAAAAAGAGCAGATAGTATAGTATTTTCATGTGTAAATGTGTGAAATATGGTTGCGGATACGGCTCTAAATGGGTAAAATGGAAGGAGAAGACAAATGAAAACTTTGCAGGAATTAACGTTGTTCGACAGATTCCTATTTAATGAGACGATGGAGATCCCGGAGGCGCATGAAGCAGTATTACGGATCATTCTTGGAGATGAAAAATTAAAGCTTTTATCTCAGGTACAGACAGAAAAAGAGATGCAGACAGCACCGTGGCTTCGATCTATACGTCTGGACACGTTTTCAATGGATCAGGACAAGACGATCTACAATACGGAATCTCAGAAGCGTCGCAATACAGATCTGATTAAGAGAAGCCGTTTTTACCAGGGAGTGATAGATTCCTCACTGTTAGCTCCGGGGACGCGCAGTTTTAATCTTTTGAATGACACCTGCATTATTATGATCACTCCATTTGATCTGTTTGGAAAAGGAAGATATTGCTATACTTTTCATCCATATTGTGAGGAAGAACCAGATTTAAGACTGGAAGATGGAGCAGTCCGCATTTTCCTGAACAGTCATGGAACGAATCGCAATGAAGTATCAGAAGAGCTGGTTGCATTGTTGGAATATATGGAGACCATGGATGCCGATAAAATAGGCGACGACAGTGAGAACCTGAAGAAACTTCATGAATATGTCGAACAGATCAAGGCGAGTGAAGAAATCGGGGTAAAGTATATGCAAAAATGGGAAGAACTGGAGTATGAACGCGAAGATGCACGTGAGGAAGGCCGTGAAGAAGGTCGTGAAGAAGGTCGTGAAGAAGGCCTCAAACAAGGTCTGATGGAAGGCCGCGAGGAAGGTCAGATAACCGGAAGAAAAGTAGAAGAAATTTCTATTTTGCGCCGGTTACTGAAGAAAAAGAACAAAGACGAGGAGACAGTTGCGGATGACTTGGATCTGTCCCTGGAATATGTCCATAAAATAAATGAGTTGCTTAGTGCATATCCAATGGAAAGTGATGAAGAAATAGTAAAAAGAATTCTTTAGTGAGTATTACGAGAGCTTTTCAGTCAGATGTGCATAAGGTGCAGGCTGTTAAAAAAGGTGTGAATGAATATCTGAAATAGAGGTCCGGAGAATCAGTTGATGAACTGGTTTTCCGGATTTTGTTGTTTTTTGTGCATTCTAAATATGACATTTCGTCATGGATTTCCCAATGATAATGATAAAAAAGAGCAGATAGTTATAGTATTTTCGCGCATGAATGAGTGAAATATGGTTGCGGATAAGGCTCTAAATGGGTAAAATGCAAGGAGCTTATGACAATCCACATTTTACCATACATAATTTTCACCCAATCTTCAGATACTACAAAAGTAATAATCTGAAGGAGGGACGAACATGACAAGACTGGATTGTTCAGTTGTAAACTGTGCGTACAACAAAGAAGATTCCTGCTGTAAGGATAATATCCATGTGGGAGGAAAGAATGCGAAAGTGACAGATGAGACCTGTTGCGAGAGTTTCCGCGAGAAAAAGGATGGTATGACCAATAGCAATGCCATTCCAAGCAAACCGACAGAAGTAGCATGTGAAGCAGAGTGTTGTTGTTATAACCATTCCTGCAAATGTGCGGCAGATCAGATTCAGGTGTCAGGAAGCAATGCCTGTCACTGCGGTCAGACAGAATGTGCGACCTTTAAAATGAAATAAACTGAAATAAGTATGAAAAATCCGTGGAAAAAATCAGATTCCACGGATTTTTTATAACTCTTCAGAGCCACATTCGCAAAATCGCCTCTGCGTGGCTTTACTTTGACACTGAAGAAATCAGCATATACTGACCATTGTCCGCCAGTACGGTATAGGCTTCCAACTCCGGGTGATCCTGTAAAAATGGAATGGACAGGATCAGAAGTGCATGTTCAGGTGCTTCAAGGAATGCTTCTGCGCCGCCGTCCTGACAATCAAGGTCACCGGACAGCATGGCAAGAAGCTGCATGTTCTGTTCCCAGTCTGTAGTATTAGCATAGAGGAATGGATCATAAGCATCCAGGTAGATGGTAGATCCTGCAAGATCACTGTCACGACTGAATTGCTCCTGTACAAAGGTCTGAAGGTCATTACTTCTGGCACCACGTACATTATCACAGTAATTATTCCAGACAAAGACGGCAGTTCCAGCCAGCAGTACAAGGCTGATCAATAGTCCGGCAAAGCCCGCCACATGTTTCTCTGTAAGCACGGTTGCAAGAAAGGTTGCCACAAAGACGGCAGCCAGCATACATAATGGTATGATACAGGGATATACATACCACATTAATTTGGTGGATACCAGTGAGAATCCGAGGAATGGAACGAAGAACCAAAACAGGATTCCAGTGAGATCCACATTGGGAAGCGGCGTATCCACAGGACGCAGCGGACGGATCCACAGGCAGATCAGTCCGATGATCACAATCAGGGTCAGCCATCCGTAGATGTAGTCAAAATTCCAGAAGATGGAAGTCCAGTAAAAAGAAAATGGGAATCCATGTCCTTCCAGACCACCGGCTGCAGTCCGACCGGCAATGTCCGCTTCATACATATTCTGGAAAAAGGTAATGCCATCGTACTGATAACGGCAGATGCCCCAGATCAGGATCGGCAGTACCGCACAGGCAATGAAAATGATCCAGCGTTTTGGCTTTTGATGAAACAATTCTTTTGTCAGCAGAAGGAAGAGCCCTCCTACGGCTGCAATCATCCCGGCGTGAAAGCTTTTGGTCAGAAATGCCAGGGAGAAGAACAATCCGCAGGCATAGAGCCAGCGACCGTTATCACGGACTTTCAGCATACAGAGCATGGAAAGGGTGAACAAAAGCAAGTACAGACTGTCTGCGTCTCCGGCTCGTGCCAGATGCGCTTTGAATGGAAAATAGTTGGCGCATAAAAAGACCATGGTCAGCAGGGATGCCAGACGGCTGTATTTTCTGGCAAATAATCCGGCAAAGATGACAGTCAGAAGATAAAACAAAGCGGAGAAGAAGCGAAGTCCCACTGCATTGTATCCGCAGAGCACAAATCCGGCTGCAACACTTAGAAAGGAAAGCGGCGGTTTTACATTCCAGTAATCCGGTTTTCCCAGATAAGTGTTGACCAGAAATTGTTTGTTTTTCAGCATTTCATAGGCAGAGATGCCATGGCGAGCTTCGTCCCAGGAGTCGATTGCTTTCACACCGAGACAGCGAAAACAAAGGAAGGCTGTCACTGCACAGAGCAGAGCAAACCAGAGCCAATAGTATTTTTCGGTGATCTGTAGTAGAGTTCTATTTATTTTTTTCAAGGAAATTCCTCCAGAATCTTTTTGTTCAATATAGCATGTTACAGACGAAAAGTAAATGTCGCCTTATCTATTAAGATTCGTTTAAGAATGGCAGAAAATATTGAAAATAAAGGATTTGCAGTATATAATGCAGAAACAAATCGGACAGGAGATGAGGCAATGGATGCAAAGACCAGAAAAAATATAGAATATTTGATAATCCTGCTGATCAGTGCTGCCGTGCTTGCAGTAGGCTGGAGCAATCGGAAGGCCATAGCAGGCTGGGGCAATCAGAATACAGAAGATACCATGCCGGTGGCAGATGACGCAGCAGAGAAGGAAGATCTGATATTGGAGATCAATTCTGTAGAAGATTATCTGACATTTGTACGGAGCGTGAATAAAGGAAATACATATAAAGGACAGTATGTGAATCTGAATGCAGATCTGGATCTGGCAGAGGTGGAAGAGGATCTGGTTATTGGAAATGCAGAAAATACGCAGTATTGTTTTCAGGGAATCTTTGATGGAAATGGACATCATCTGAGCAATGTGATGATCACATCGGATACAGATGCGGGACTGTTCCGCAACCTGGAAGGAACGGTGGCAAATCTGCAGGTGGAGAGTGGTGACTTTTCGGCACCGCTGGCAGGAGCCATTGCATCCAATACAAGACTGGGTTCCTGCATTTTGAACTGTGGAAGTCTGGCAACTGTGAACGGACAGCTGGCACCGGAGCAGGAAGGGAAGACCCTGCTGACAGGGGAGAGTCGCGGTGAGATCCGGAACAGCTTTGCGCCGGGACAGGAAGAGACGGCAGAGAGCCTCAATCAGGAAGTGCTGGGACTTGACCTGACATGGGGTGTGGATGGTTGGAATCTGTGGGAACAGGAAGATGATGTTCCAGATCTGACCACAGAATATGCAGATGTGGTGGAAACAGCGACCGCAGAAGTTCCAGTCAGTCTGAGTGCAGTCTCCATACAGGCATATTATTCGGCAGAAGATAAGTCCTGGTGCTTTGCAATCCCGGCGGGATATGAGCAGACAGAGCTGGCAGTCACATTTTCCTTTACCGATGGGGATGTGAGCCAGTTTACCAGAAAGCCGGGGCAGAAAACATATGAGTTGGAGCATGAAGGCTATACCTATCCCATTACATATTTGACCGCAGAACATGCGGCGACAATGATGCTGGATCTGGATCGGGAAGATGCGGTTTCTTATCTTGGATCTGACAAGCAAAATGAAGTACAGGGAACCTGTATGATTCTGGAAAACAATGGAAAGGTCACCCAGACTGCCAGACTTGAGAAAATCAAGGGTCATGGAAATGATTCCTTCCGTGCACCGAAGAAGAGTTACAACTTGTCATTTACAGAGAAACAGGATCTGTTAGGTATGGGTGCAGCAAAAGATTATGTGCTTCTGGCCACTTATCGTGACAATTCATTGCTTTCTTACAAGCTCACTTATGATCTGGTCAATGAGATCGGTATGGCTTATGCCCCGTCCTCAGAGTTTGTGCATCTCTATATTAATGGAGAATATGAGGGAGTGTATCTGCTGATGGGTAAGATCAAGATCGGAAAGACCCGGTTTGATCTAAAGGATCTGAAAACAGAGACCAAGGAGCTGAACAGCAAAAGTGAACTGCGGGAGTATGCACATACGACCTGGAAAAATGAAGGATTTTACGCCCAGAGAACCTGGTATGAACTGGATCAGACGCCGGAGGATGTGACTGGCGGCTATATTATCGAACTGGATAATGAGGATTATGACCGAACGAAAGCCAATTTTGTCAGTGACCGGAATCTGTCCTTTATGATTCCGAGCATGAACTGGGCATCCCAGAGCCAAGTATATTATATTGCAGATTTCTGGCAGGATTTTGAAAATGCACTGTATGCAAAGGACGGCTACAATGACAAAGGAAAGTATTATACAGACTATATTGATCTGGAATCCTTTGCAGATCAGTGGCTGTTTTACGAACTGAATGAAGAAAACAGTGTGAATTCAAGTGTGTATTATTATAAGGATTCGGATATTTGTGGAGATGGGAAATTGCATGCCTCCTGGCCATGGGATATGGAGCATTCTTTGGCAAGAGAAGGAGGAGCAGCCTCCAGCTGGTTTGCGGCTGCATCGGATCTGAAGCCGGAGGGCTATTGGATGCAGTTTTATCATCACAGAGATTTTGCAGAGGCAGTCTACAAGGAGTGGATGACAAAATTTGTTCCGGCTCTGGAAAAAGCACTGAATCCGGAGACAGGATATGATCCGGACGGTATCAGTTCACTGGACTGGTATCTGGGGTATTATGGAACGGATGCGCAGATTAATGAAAGCCGTTGGAATGGATCTGGTTTTGCAGAAAAACTGGAGAAGATCCGCAGGATCTATACAGTTCGTCTGGATTTTCTGACAGAAGCGCTGGGACTTTATGATACGGATTACATTTATTTTTATAAAGAAAACGGGATTCTCTATGGTGTAAATGCACAGGAAGAGTCGATTCCGGTGGAAAATCCATGAAAAAATACTGGAACTTGTAATCAATTCTTAATAATGCTATAATAATTTCAAATACAGCGTGCCAAAGGGCGTAGTCTGCCTTTTACGCTGCCAAAATGGAAGAAAATGAATACTATGGAGGAAATTTCATGAGAACCTATCTCGTAACCGGAGGAGCCGGATTTATCGGTTCCAATTACATTCACTACATGTTCCGTAAATATGGAGACACTATCCGCATCATCAATGTGGACTGCCTGACCTATGCTGGAAACCTGGAGAATCTGAAGGATGTGGAGAATCAGCCGAACTATACGTTTGTAAAAGCTGATATCTGCGACAGCGCAGCCATCACGAAGATCTTTGATGAGAATGATATTGACCGCGTGGTACATTTTGCAGCAGAGAGCCATGTAGACCGCAGTATCAAGAACCCGGAAGTGTTCGTGAAGACCAACGTACTGGGAACACTGGTAATGCTGAATGCGGCAAAGGCTGCATGGGAGCTGCCGGACGGAAGTTTCAAGGAGGACAAGAAATTCCTGTATGTTTCCACTGACGAAGTATACGGTTCCCTGGATGATGGAGATAATTATTTCTATGAGACCACTCCGTTCTCCCCGCACAGCCCGTACTCAGCAAGTAAAGCAAGCGGAGATATGCTGACCAAAGCATATTTCGATACCTATAAATTCCCGTGCAACATCACAAGCTGCAGCAACAACTACGGACCGTTCCAGTTCCCGGAGAAGCTGATCCCGCTGGTGATCAACAATGCATTGCAGGGAAAACCGCTGCCGGTATACGGTGACGGTAAAAATGTCCGTGACTGGCTCTATGTAGACGATCATGCGAAAGCAATTGACATGGTTCAGGAGAAAGGCAAGCTGGGCGAGCGTTATAACATCGGCGGACACAACGAGAAGCAGAACATCCAGATCATTCACATTATCCTGGATACCCTTCAGGAGATGCTGCCGGATGGAGATCCAAGAAAAGAACTGGTAAGCGACAAGCTGATCACTTACGTGACTGACAGAAAAGGACATGACCGTCGTTATGCTATCGCACCGGACAAGATCAAAGCAGAGATTGGCTGGTATCCGGAGACCATGTTTGAAGAAGGAATCAAGAAGACCATTCAGTGGTTCTTTGAACATGAGGACTGGATGAAAAATGTAACCAGTGGTGATTATCAGAAATATTATGAAGAAATGTATAAAAATAAATAAAAACCTGGCAGTACCGGCGGTCGGAATTCTGATCGCCGGACTGGCGCTTTTTGCAGGCAGAAGTGTGCAGCCGGAGAATGGCTTCACGCTGAACCAGTATCATAATGCAGATGCCAAATTTATCGGGGATCACATTATTACCAGCGTGGATGAGCAGGTCCGTATTCTTGATCTGGAGGGACAGGAGGTTCGCCGATTTGAAGGAACACAGGCATCCTGGATCTACGTGATGGAGGATGATGGAGGCAATGAGCCTGCAGCAGAATCCCAGACAACTGCAGCAGACAGCTATACAGTTGCATACAGCAATCACAGCAATGAGACCCACATTCTGAAACTTACATCTGATGCAGAGCTGATGGATGATCAGGTGGCAGTTACCACGGATACACTGGCCATTGATCCAATCCTGGTGCAGATCGATGAAGGATATCTGCTGACCAACACAGAGATCGACGGAACCATCAATAATCCGTCACCGGATGGAGACAATGGAATCTATACGGTAAGGCTGTATCATTCGGATGATCTGGTCAACTGGGAATATATGACAGATATCATCAGCAGAAAGCAGAATCTGGAAGATGGAGATATTCGTTATCTCGATGGAACACTTTATTATTTCTTTGAGATGGAAGATTATGACAAGGGGCCTTCGAAGATCTGCGTCATGGAATCCGCTGATCATGGAATGACCTGGAGTGAACCGAAAACACTGCTTCCCAATGAGGCAGATAATGAGATGGCGTCCTGCGAGAAGACTGCGGATGGCTGGAGATTATATGTGAGCAGTGATCTTGCATGCGTGGGCGAAAGCTATCAGGGAGCCAGTGTTTATTATTGCGATTATACAGATGAATTTGAACCGGTGGAGCTGTATGTGAAATCAGCCATGCCGGATAATGAGTCAGTGAGACTGTACGAAGTAAAAGAAGAGGACGGAAAGCTGTATTTCTTATTTGCAAGAAATTTTCTGACAGACTGTGATTTTCTGCTTCGTGCCATGGACTCGGAATAAAAAAATAAAAACCAAAGGGGGACTTAAGCAATGAAAGGAATTATTCTGGCAGGAGGTTCAGGAACCAGACTTTATCCGCTGACCAAGGCGGTATCTAAACAGATTATGCCGGTATACGACAAACCGATGATCTACTATCCGCTGTCGATCCTGATGCTTGCAGGAATCCGTGAAGTGCTGATCATCTCCACACCGAGAGACCTTCCTGTGTTTGAAGAACTGTTAGGAGACGGAAGCCAGCTGGGAATGAGATTTGAATATGCAGTGCAGGAACAGCCAAGAGGACTGGCAGATGCATTTATCATTGGTGCTGACTTTATTGGAAAAGACAGTGTGGCCCTGATTCTTGGAGATAATATTTTCTATGGACAGAGCTTTTCACAGGTACTTAGAAGAGTAGCAGCTCAGGAGAGCGGTGCTACGATCTTTGGTTACTATGTACGTGACCCAAGAGAGTACGGTGTGGTTGAGTTTGACGAGAATGGCATGGCTGTTTCCATCGAGGAGAAGCCGGAACATCCAAAGTCAAACTATGCAGTACCGGGACTTTATTTCTATGATAATGATGTAGTTGAAATCGCGAAAAATGTAAAGCCGTCTGCAAGAGGTGAAATCGAGATCACCAGCATCAACAACGAATATCTGAGAAGAGGAACTCTTCATGTGGAGACTCTGGGTCGTGGATTTGCATGGCTGGATACCGGCAATCATGATGCTCTTCTGGATGCAGCAGATTTCGTAGCAGCATTCCAGAAACGTCAGGGACTTTATATCTCCTGTATCGAGGAGATCGCATTCCGAAGAGGATTTATTGATAAGGAGCAGCTTCTGAAGCTGGCTGAGCCGCTGATGAAGACTGCATATGGCCAGTATCTGACAGATGTGGCAAATGGACTGTAAGGAAGGACGTAAAAAATGGGAAAGATAACAGTAGAGACCTGTGATATTGAAGGGCTGAAGATCATCACTCCGACTGTATTTGGTGATGAGCGTGGATATTTTATGGAGACATATAATTATAATGATTATAAAGCAGCCGGTATTGACATGGAGTTTGTTCAGGACAATCAGTCTGCATCCAAGAAAGGTGTGCTGCGTGGTCTGCATTTCCAGATCAATTATCCGCAGGACAAGCTGGTTCGCGTAGTCAGCGGAGAAGTATTTGATGTGGCAGTAGATTTAAGACCGGGTTCCAAGACCTATGGAAAATGGTTTGGTGTACTTTTGTCTGCAGAAAATAAAAAGCAGTTCTTTATTCCGAAAAATTTTGCGCACGGATTCCTGGTGCTGTCTGATTATGCGGAATTTGCTTACAAATGCACCGATTTCTATCATCCGAACGATGAGGGCGGACTGGCATGGAATGACCCGGATATTGGAGTTGAATGGCCGATTCCGGAAGGCATGGAGCTGACCATTTCCGAGAAGGATCATAAATGGGGCGGCATCAAAGAACTGAAAAAGTAAGGAGAGAATAGATGCTCCGAATGTTAAGAGATTTCTGGACCAACAGGAAGCTGATCTGGAAGCTGGCAAAGAATGATTTCAAGACCAGATATGCAGGTTCCTATTTTGGCGTGGTATGGGCAATGGTTCAGCCTGTCGTGATCGTTCTGGTATACTGGTTTGTATTCCAGATCGGTCTGAACAATGCCACTGCCGAGTTAAAACAGGGCATTACAGTGCCCTTTGTTCTCTGGCTGGTCAGCGGTATCGTACCGTGGTTTTATTTTTCAGAGAGCTTAAGTAACGGTACCAATGCGTTGCTGGAATATAATTATCTTGTTAAAAAAGTGGTCTTCAACATCGACATTCTGCCGCTGGTGAAGACCATTGCGGCGTTGTTTATTCATGCGTTTTTCGTGCTGTTTATGCTGCTTTTGTTTGCACTGTACGGATATTATCCGGGACTGCACACTCTGTGGGTGGTCTATTTCAGCGGCTGTCTGATGATCTTTGTGACGGGACTCTGCATGCTGACCAGTTCACTGGTGATCTTTTTCCGTGATTTGAGCCAGATCATCAATATTTTCCTTCAGGTAGGTATCTGGATGACACCGATCATGTGGTCACTGGAGGATCTGCTTGCCAAATATCCAATCCTGGCAGTATTAAAACTGAATCCGCTTTGCTATATTGTCTATGGTTACCGGGAAGTATTGTTCGGCTCCGGTTCTATAGCCGGGCTTGGCTGGATGAATATTTATTTCTGGGCAGTAACGATCGTGACATGGATCGTAGGAAGCGGAGTATTCCGTCGACTGAAAGTTCATTTTGCAGACGTACTGTAAGAGAAGGAGAATCATGAGCAGCGAAGCGATTAAGTTAGAGCATATTACAAAAGTATATAAATTATATAACCGTAACCGTGACCGTCTGAAGGATTCTCTGGGACTCACTAAGAAGAAATGCTACACTGAGCACTTTGCGCTCAGGGACGTGAGCATGGAGATCCATCAGGGAGAGACGGTGGGAATCATTGGTGTCAATGGTTCCGGTAAATCAACGATTCTGAAGATCATTACCGGTGTGTTAAGTCCGACCAGCGGAACGATGGAGATCAATGGGCGGATTTCTGCTCTTCTGGAGCTGGGAGCCGGTTTTAATATGGAATATACAGGTCTGGAAAATGTGTACCTCAACGGCACCATGCTTGGTTTTTCAGAGGAGGAGATCAATGACAGACTGCAGGCAATCCTGGATTTTGCAGATATCGGCGAATTTATCCATCAGCCGGTGAAGACCTATTCCAGCGGTATGTTTGTGCGTCTTGCATTTGCAGTGGCTATCAATATTGATCCAGAGATCCTGATCGTGGATGAGGCACTTTCAGTTGGAGACGTATTCTTCCAGGCAAAATGTTATCATAAATTTGAAGAGTTCAAGAAGCTGGGCAAGACCATTCTGTTTGTCAGCCATGATCTGACCAGCATTGCAAAATATTGTGACAGGGTTGTCCTTCTGAATAAAGGTGTGAAGCTGGCAGAAGGGTCCCCCCGTGATATGGTCAACATGTATAAGAAGCTTCTGGTCCATCAGCTTGACGAGGATACCCTGGAGGATGTGAATGGAAAGAGTGCGATCAATGAACATGTGGAAGATGGAAAAGCATGGAAAGAGCACTTTGAAATCAATCCAAAGCTGTTAGATTATGGTGAAAAACAGGCAGAGATCGTAGATTTTTGTATCATTGACCAGTACGGTCAGTATTCCAGTATTATTGAGAAGGGATCCACCTGTCAGATCAAGGCAAAGCTCTACTTCCATGAGCAGGTGAAGAACCCGATTTTTACGATCACGATCCGTAATAAGCAGGGTACGGATATTACAGGAACCAATACCATGTTCGAGCGCGTGGAGACAGGTGTCGTGGAAGCCGGTGAGAGCCGGATCGTTACCTATACCCAGCGGATCGACCTGCAGGGAGGAGATTATCTGATCTCCCTTGGCTGTACAGGATATGTGGGTGATGAGTTCCGGGTATACCACCGGCTGTATGATCTGGTGGGAATGACTGTATTGTCTGATAAGGATACGGTTGGTTTTTATGATATGAATTCGGCAATCACCGTTGAAAAGGCGTGAAAGGCGTAACACATGCAGGAACAGATTGGAAAAGTAACGATTCAATATAGAGAAGAAGAAATACTTCTTCAGACAGAGGCTTTGGAAGATGCTAGAATCCGGGAATTGCTGGCAGAAGGGTATGACTGCCGCCAGCAGCAGTCACCGGACTGGCCGGTACTCTATCACCTGTCCCATCTGCGGGCTAATCTGACCCAGTGGCTTCCTGTAAAGAAGACTGACCGGGTGTTGGAATTTGGTGCAGACAGCGGAGAACTGACGGGTGGTTTTGCAGGAAAGGCAGCAGAGGTGATCTGTCTTGAGGAGAACTTCAGCCGGTGTAAACTGTTGGCAACCCGACATCAGGATGTGGATAATCTCGTTGTCTACGCAGGAGATCTGTGGAAAAACCTGGAACAGATCGAAGGCAATTTTGACTGGATCATAGCACCGGGTATCGTAAGTGAGGCTCAAAGGTATTTTGCAGGAGAGAATCCGCAGGTGCAGGCATTGAAGATTCTTAAGAAGCGGTTACATCCAAAGGGACATCTGGTGCTTGCGGTGGATAACCGGTTTGGTATGAAATACTGGGCAGGAGCTATGGAGCCGCATACAGGACGTTATTTTGACAGTCTGGAAGGAAATGGAAGTACATGTTCCAGAAAAGAGCTGGAAGTTCTTCTGGAAAAGAGTGGTCTTGGGGAGTATCGGATATATTATCCGTACCCGGAGCGCTGGTTTCCGATGAGTATGTATTCAGATCACTGGCTCCCGGGTGCAGGAGAGCTGAATCAGAACCTTCGGAATTTTGAAGGAGAGCGTCTGGTTCTGTTTGATGAAGAAAAAGTATATGACCAGATCATTGCGGATGGAAGATTTCCGGAATTTTCCAATACATTTCTGATCGTGGCAGGATCGGAACGCACGGATCTGCCGATCTATGTAAAATATTCCAATGACCGGGCAAAAGAGTTTATGATTCGGACAGATATCCTGAAGACAGAGGATGGCTGTCAGGTGAGAAAAGTTCCGGTAAGCCAGGAAGCAAAAGCGCATGTAACAGCTATGAAGCACTGGGAAGAAGTGCTGGGCACACAGTATGCGGCGGCTTGCGTGAAGGTGAACCACTGCGAATTAAAAGAGGATGCGGCATACTTTGAATTTTTAAGTGGACATACACTGGAAGAGCGGCTGGATGACCTGCGGGCACAGAAAGAATATGGAAAGCTGGCTGAAGCGCTGCAGGAATACAAGAAGTTACTGCTAGAATGTCTGCAGCAGGAGTTGCAGCCATTTGCAGTCAGTCCGAAGTTTGTGGAAATGTTCGGCACAGCAGATTTTAAGAAAGCATATCTGGGCGCACCGGTCAACAATCTGGACTGGATCTTTGGAAATCTCATGGAGACGGAAGATGGTACACAGATCATTGACTATGAGTGGACCTTTGATGTTCAGGTTCCAGTGGAATACCTGATCTGGAGAGCGGTCTCTCTTTATCTGCACAGCAGAAGCGAGCTTAAGCAGATGGGATATCTGGCACAGCTAGGCATCTCCACAGAAGAAGAGAAGATATTTGAGGAGATGGAACATCATTTCCAGCTCTGGCTGCTGGGTGGAACCGTGACGATCGGTGCACAGTATCTTCACACGGCAGGAAGAACCTGGAAGTTGGAGCAGCTTCTGAAAAATGCGAAAAAAGACCAGATTCAGGTCTATACAGACTGTGGACAGGGATTTTCAGAAAACAATAGTTTCTGGATTGAAACCGAACCTGACAAGGAAGGGCTGATCCGGCTGACGATTCTGCTTCCTGCAGGATGTAAGGCTGTGCGGCTTGACCCGGCAGAAGAGACCTGTCTTGTAAAGGTCAGACGGATATTAGGGGAACTGGGAGGTTCTTATGAACTGCCTTGGAGTCATAACGGAAGAGAGCTGGAGAACACAGGCATCGTCTACACCACAGAAGATCCGCAGCTTCTGATCAGTGGGATCGTGGAAGGAACAAGCAGACTTTATGTGGAGCTGAGTGTTCAGACCATAAGCCCGGATGCAGCTTATGCCTGCATGAATCTTTTGAACCGGGTGCGTAGAGCAGAGAGACTTTACAACAGTGCGCCATTTAAGCTGCTGAAGAAATTAAAGAGGACAGGAAAATGAGTGAAGAGAACAAGAAGGCAGAACTGCCTGCACACAGAGACAAGCGATTTGACGGGGTGAGGGATACCTGGTACTGGAAGCTGTCAAAACCGGTGCGGGTAGTGGTACATTTTGTGATCCGTACCAGAAATGCCTATATTCATTACGGTGGATTCAAAGGAATGTACCGTCGCTGGAAACAGAAAAAAGGAGAAGCGTCCAAGCGTCTGGATTTTGGAACAAAATCTTTCCCGAATGCAGAGGAGAGACGCAGAGAGGAAGAGACTGTATTTCCAAGAGAGATCAAGATCAGTGTTCTGGTGCCTCTGTACAATACCCCGGAGAAGTTCCTGCGGGAAATGATCGATTCTGTAGTGACACAGACCTACAAGAACTGGGAACTGTGTCTGGCAGATGGAAGTGATGACAAGCATACAGATGTGGGCAGGATCTGTCAGGAGTATATAGAGAAAGACAGCCGGATCAAATATCAGAAGATCGAGAAGAACTTGGGAATCTCCGGGAATACCAATGTATGTTTTTCCATGGCAACCGGTAATTTTATTGGTCTTTTTGATCATGATGATGTGATGCATCCAAGTCTGCTGTTTGAGTGTGTGAAAACAGTCTGTGAGAAAGATGCAGATTATGTTTATACGGATGAGGCGACCTTTACCTCTCCGAATCTTGATGATCTGATCGTACTGCATTTTAAGCCGGATTATTCTCCGGATAATCTGCGTGCCAACAATTATATCTGTCATTTCTCCATGTTTGACGCAGATCTGCTGAAGAAGACAGGGTTATTCCGTCCGGAGTATGATGGAAGTCAGGACCATGATATGATCCTTCGCCTGACCGAAGAGGCAAAGCATGTATGTCATATTCCGAAGATCCTCTACTATTGGAGATCCCATCCGAATTCAGTGGCAGCTGATATTGGTGCCAAGACCTACGCCATTGACGCGGCCAAGAGAGCAGTTCATGATCATATGCGTGATTATTATGGAATTGAAGTGGAAGTGGAGAGCACTCGTGCATTCCCGACTATTTTTCAGATCAAGTATCCGATCAATGGAGAGCCGTTGATCAGTATTGTAATTCCGAATAAGGATCATGTGGAAGATTTGAGACGCTGTATTACTTCTATTGAGAAGAAATCTACCTGGAAAAATTATGAGATCGTGGTAGTGGAAAATAACAGTGTAGAGCAAAGCATCCGTGATTACTACAAAGAACTGGAAAGTGATCCAAAAGTAAAGATTGTAACCTATGAAGGTGGCTTCAACTATTCCAGGATCAATAATGTGGGAGTTAAAGAGACAAAAGGAGAGTATCTGCTGTTCCTGAACAATGATACGGAAGTGATCAGTCCGGACTGGATGGAGCAGCTTCTTATGTATGCACAGCGTAAAGATGTTGGTGCGGTAGGAGCAAAGCTTTATTATGCGGACAATACGATCCAGCATGCTGGCGTGGTGATCGGGCTGGGAGCTCATCGTTCTGCAGGACATACCCATTATAAGATGCCAAGAGAGCACCTGGGTTATATGGGAAGACTTTGTTATGCACAGGATGTGACAGCTGTCACAGGAGCCTGCCTGATGGTGAAAAAGAGCATTTATGAGGAAGTGGATGGCCTTGATGAGTCATTTACCATTTCCCTTAATGATGTGGATCTGTGCCTGAAGATCCGGGAAAAAGGATATCTGAACATTTTCACTCCATTTGCGGAGCTGTATCACTATGAATCCAAGACCCGCGGCATGGAAGAGGGAGAAAAACTTCGTCGTTATGAACGGGAATGCGCACATTTCCGGGATAAATGGAAAGAACAGTTAGATGCGGGAGATCCGTACTATAACCCGAATTTTTCACTGGATTATTCCGATTTTACCTTGCGCTTTTAGAGGAGAGACATGAAGAGATTAGAACGGGAGAAAGTCATAAGGGGAGCATATCGCAGTGCAATCTTGGCACTGACCATCTGCTGTGTGTTTCTGGGAGCAGTGCTTGTAGTGCATGAGCTGGCTCGGGAGTATGAAGTGAAAAAACTGAATGCAAAGCTGGATGCAAAGGGAGTTGTTCAGAATGATGAAGGGCTCTACAGCAGTGTGCAGTTGTTTCTGCCGGAGGAAATCTATGTGGCTTCTGGTGTGACCATAGAACTTTATAACAATCAGATCTCTTCTCTTGGAACAAGGATCGAGGACTATAATGTGAAATGGACCTGCGCAGTAGGAAAAAATATGCAACGCAAATTCTCCATTACCGGAACAGATGATCTGGAGGGAGATTACCCGCTGATCTTTACTATTTTTGATGATAATGGTGCACAGGTGGCGACTGCTTCTACTACTTTGAAGATCGTGGAAGATCTTCCGGAAGAGAAGAAGAGTTTTTCACTGCTGACTATCGGTGACAGTCTGTCCTGCAATACTGCCACGTATGAGAGGCTCAATGAACTGACGGATAATAAGATTATCTATATGGGAACCCGTGGTGTGGGTGGTTCCTTGACGGAAGCCAGAAGAGGTTTTTCTGCTGCTAACTATCTGACGGACGCACCTTACACCATGGAAGAACCACATGAGAAGGTACAGCCTTTCTACAATGAGAAGACTGGCAACTTTGACTGGAAATATTATACAGAAAAGACAGGATTTCACCCAGATGCAGTGGAATTGTTCCTGGGAACCAACGGACTGGCGGAAGATCCGACAGAAAATGGTGATAATATTGTTGCCATTGTGAAAGATATCCATGAGACAGATCCGACACTGCCGATCTATCTGGTACACACGATCTATCCTGCCAATCAGGATGGTATCGGTTCCTGGAATAATAAGGGGCAGGCTCTGTATGGAGACCGCTATAAGTATGATGAGGATCAAAAGGTATTTCATCTGATGACTTATCTGGAAGAAACACTGAAGGATGAGAACTATCTGTATTTTGTTCCGGCGTCGATCTGCCATGACAGTGCCAATAATTTTGACACGGAAGAAGTTCCAGTCAACCCTCATTCTGATGAGATGATGGAAGTACCTACAGATGCAGTTCATCCGGGAAGAGCAGGATATGAACAGATTGCAGACTGTCTCTACAGTGTGATCTGTGGAACAAAAGCAAAATGGGAGTAAATAAGTAAGATGAAAAAATTAATAGAACAGATGATTAAATTTGGATTTGTTGGATTCCTGTGTTTCTTCATTGATTGGGGAATCATGGTATTCCTGACCGAAGTATTTGGCATTAACCCGCTGATCTCCAGTACTATTTCTTTTACAGTATCTGTGACAGTGAACTACATCTTAAGTGTTACGTTTGTATTTGAGACCGATAAAAATGCCAATAAAGGCAGCCAGTTCGTAATCTTTGTCCTGCTGAGTATTGTAGGACTGGGAGCGAACGAACTGTGTATGTGGCTGGGAACCGATCTTCTCGGTATCCACTATATGATCACCAAAGTCGGTGCGACCGCAGTGGTGATGGTGTATAACTTTATTACCAGAAAAATCTTTATTGAGAAGAAGTAGGTTGCAAAACTTGATATCAGCCTGAAGCGATGATATAAAAACTCGACGGATTCTAGAACAGCCCGGAATGATGACATAAAAGCTCGTATGAATATTAACGCAGCCCGAAGCGATGACATAAAAGCTCGTATGACGTGTATCGGACAGAGAAGCCCTGCTGTACTGCCTCGTTACGTACACTAAAGTGTACGCACCAGTCAGCACACCAGAACTTCTCAGTCCGCTCCAAGTCATACAGCGCAGTTTATTGTCATCGTTCCGGGCCGTTTTTGACTTATGCGAGCTTTTATGCTGGTATCCGGGGCTGTTTTGGAGTTATGCGAGCTTTTATGTTGTTGTCCGGGCTGATTTGGTTTATGCGAGCTTTTTCTGTATGGGTGTAGTAAAACATGCGGTTTCTTCGTTTATATAGGTACAAGAAGTAAATATTTCAGAAAAGGAAAAGGGGATATTTTATGAAAAGAACAATCAGCATATTATTGGCAATGGGAATGGTAGTTGGAATTTTAAGCGGCTGTGGGGGAGATGCAGTGACACAGGAAGCTGCGGGAACTCCGGTACAACAGACAGATGAGCCACAGATCCAGATGGATGAGACGGATGGCTCTGGCGATATGGTAACATTGCCAGATCTTACGGAATCTCATCCGATCGCGAATCCGCCATGTGTGATGGTAGATGGGATTCTATATCAGGATACGGGATTTGTCGACAGTATGGTCAGATGTGGGAACATGGATGGTGAGATTGGTTCAGCCGTAGATGCAACGGAATTGCCATCAGAAAATAATCAGTCCAATTTTGGAACTGGTATGAGTTATCAGAGAAGTTCGGAAGGGCAGTTGATTGTATATGTGGATGAAGAACCGAGAATTTTCCGGGATATTAATTCTACTGATACCACAATTCCGGAGGAAGTACTGCATTTTACAGCAAAAGTAAAAGAAGTAAATGATGGAAACCTGTTGGTCACTTATGTATCTACCGCTGAAGGATTCCTTGAACTGCCAGAAGGCGATTATGTGATTCCCAAAGATAATCTGCAGGATGAGGTACAGGTGGGAGATACGGTAGAAATCTGGACAAATGGGATAATTCTGGAAACTTATCCGGCACAGATTGGACTTGCGTACCGAATTGAAAAGGTGGGGTGAGACTAAGGAGAATAGTTTCTTCATGAAATAAGTATTTGACATAAAAGTAGTTGGATGCTACTATAATATCAAAAGGTGCTACCGATAGACGGTTAGCCCTGTAGATAATTAGTTATAGTAACCGCTCAGTCTGGCAGGACAATGGGCGGTTATTTTTGTGTCTTGGAATCACGCGAGCCACGTGAATAACCAAGACTGTAGAAAGTCACACAAAGGCATATAATGCCGATGAGGTTATCAATGGTCAGCATGAGCAAGTCCTCCGTATCAAAGATTTCCTTAAGGATTTCTATGTAAGCAGAGGTCACAGTCCTCTGTTAGAAGGACTAACCGCCTACCGTATTGTAGGTAACACCAGTCATAGTATAACAAATATGTACTTAGAATACAACAAAAAGCATAGATGAAAAACAAAGAATTTTCAATCTGGAATTTATATAAATGACAAAGAAATTTGTCAAAAGCATTGACAAGGATAATTGTCAATGCTATAGTAATGATGACAAGAAAAGTTGTCAAAGGAGCAATGAATATGCCATTACAAAATCAGTTAAAAGAACATCGTTCCAGGATGGGAATCAATCAGACAGAGCTTGGAAAGCTTGCAGGGGTATCGAGACAGACCATCAGTCTGATCGAGAGAGGAGATTATTCACCGTCAGTGGCACTGGCATTGAAGCTGGCGAAGATCTGTGGAGTTCAGGTAGAAGACATATTTCAGTATGAGGAGGATGAGTCATGAAACAGGAGAAGAAGGTCAACAGTTATCTTAGAGGTATTAAAGTGATTGCTCTGGCCTGTGTAATTGGCGGCGTGATTGGTGGAGTGACCGGGGCGATTCGCTTTGTGTTACTGTCACGAGGAGTTGCCGTGAGCGGAGACTGGGTATTACAGCAGATCCGAAGTCTGCTGGTTCCAATCCTGGGTATTATTTTTGCAGTGACCGTGATATTGGAGGAACTCTGTTTCCATAAACTGAAAGGAATCTGTGAAAAACAGGTAACAGCAGAGGATGAGGAATGTGATCAGCTGGAATATGAGGAAGAAAAAACAGGAGCATTTGGTACAAATCTGAATGTGCTGTCGCAGGTTGTGAGCATTTTCTTCCTGACATTCGGTTATTCCATGAAATACATTGAAACAGATGATCATGCCTATTCATTTCTTGTTGCATGTGTCATATTTGTTGTTTCTTATATTTATATTTATTTCTGGCAGATTCGATTTGTCAAACTGCTTCAGAAGACACATCCGGAGAAAAAAGGAGATCCATCTTCAGCGAAATTCCAGGAGCAGTGGCTGGAAAGCTGCGATGAGGCAGAAAAAGAGGTGATCTACCAGAGTGCTTATAAGGCATATGTGACCATTAACCGAACGATCCCGTTGATTCTGATCGTTGTGATGGTTGCAAATCTCTATTTTGACACCGGAATGATGGCAGTGGTGGTTCTGGCGGTAGTGTGGATGCTGGCACAGTTTACTTACACCGGTAACTGTGTGAAGATGAAGAAGAACAGTTTATTGTTTCAGAAAAATAGGGTATAATGAAAAAAGCAGGACAGGAGGGCGTGCAGATGGGAATATATGCATCAGTCCTCCACGATGTCTCGGTTAAACTGTAGAATCATTACATGTTACCGGTAACTTACACACTTTATTCATCTGATTTCTACTTTGAATCCCAGTTCATTACATATTCTTTTTCACCAGTGAATTCATCTATCTGGTCACATTGAATAGTAAACCCTTCTCTTTGGTAGAAAGATATTGCCCTGACATTCTTCTGATATACGTTTAATTGTAATCTGACTTTTTTATCCTTCATATAATCCAGCAAAATTTTACCTATGCCATGTGACTGCATTTCATCAGAAACAAAAATACCTTCTATGTATTCATCGTTTATTCCTATAAATCCTTGAATTATTTTATCATCTTCATACACATAAACGTCTGCCTGCGGCAACATTTCTTTCACAACTTCATAATTATTTGTCCAGTATTGTTCGGGGATAAAATAATGTGCTTTCAGATTGGTTTTTAACCATATGTCAGCGACTCTATTTATATCTGTTTTCTGCAACTTTCTAATCATTTCAAGTTATTCTCCATTATATTGCTATACTCACAAATCCCGATTGATTAATAACCCCAATTGATTATATCCCAACTCTTTTTATCTGCCGTTTTCACTAAATGCCATTGCCAGTTGGTATATGTATCATTAGGATTGAATCCGCCATCTCCACCTTTTTCGTCTGTATCAAAGGTTGATAATACTACAATAAGTTCTTGGTTATTCTCTTTGTGATATTTCTCAATTTCTTCTGCAAATTTGTTTTCAACATCCTCGTCATAGCGAAGTTCAGTAAGTGTGCAACCTTCAAAATCTTTTGCAAATTTTTTCTCTATGACATCAAATGCTTCGTTAATTGAATTTTCATCATAGAGTGCAGAGTAACCAACAACACGATTAACGTTTGAGATATTTCCTCTGTTTCCAGTCAATGCAAGGACTGCTGCCACACCTAAAATTACGCATACAGCACATATCGCAATGATTCTTTTCTTCTTCATACAATCACACTCCTCATATCCAAATCATATATGACAGTTGTATATTAAGTAAAGCAATTATCTGTTGACAGTGCGTGTATTATAACGCAAAGATTCTTTGACATACAGGCAGTTACTGCTTCTGAATCTCGAATTCATCTACCACTTCCCAGCTTTCAGCTTCATAGGTCTTCACTTTCAGGCTGTTGTCGGTGATCTGGATATCGGTCACCTGCGGCTTTTTCAGTTTTTTAGCCACAGCTGCTTCGTTTTGCGCAGTGGGGTTATGGAAAAGGCTTCCGCTGGAGGAACTCAAAGTCAGATACATGGTTCCTTCCGGGTTTACGGCCGGGCTTTCATATTCCTTATAACTTCCATCCGCCTGGATAAAGTTGCTGCGCATATAACTGTGGTCATGTCCGCACATTACAAGGTCGATGTCATATTTAGAAGTAAAGCTTAAGTAGTATGGGCGGATTCTCTTCGCATTTTCCAGATAATCCTGATAGGAATTGTAAGGTGAGTAATGGGAACAGACAATTCTCCATTTCACATCTGGATTGGCAGCACAGGTATCAGCGATAAACTGCTCATGTTCTCCCCATTTTGTTTCATCGATCACATCCAGGATCATAAAGAGAGTATTGCCACGGACAAACCAGTAATCCCCATCACCGTCATCATCACAGGTTCCAAGGGTGGATAGATTAGGCAGTGTAAAATGCTCAGAGTACTGATGTCCACCCTGCTCATGATTGCCTTTGACTGGAGCCAGTTCCATACTGTAGAGCACGCCCTGATCGAGGAGTGCTGCATATGCTTCCTGAGCATCATAATTGTTGACCTGGTCACCAAGGGAGACCAGCAGACTGGAATCTGGGAAATGATATTTGATCTTGTTCAGTACCTTATGCCAGATATTTTTCTGAGAATCCAGCTGGTCTAATGGCTTGCCAAGCTGTGGATCACCAATGGCGGTGAATCGTAATGTATCAGAATCTTCCGGTGCATGAAAGGTATAGGAAGGAGAGAGGTTGTCCCCTTCTCCTACTCGATACAGATAATCCGTTCCGGGAGTCAGATCCGTGACTTTGGCGCGGTTGATATAGTAGCCATCCACTTCCTCAGAGGCAGAAGAGGAAGCATCAAAGACGGATGCATTTGCAAAGTCCGTATCGTCAGCAGAGGTCCAGAAGACCTGGCCGGCTGTCTCGGAAGGGGAGAACCAGGTCAGATTGGCTTCTGAGACCAGAGATCCCGCTGTGACTGACAGATAGCGGATGGAACTGCTGGTGATCAGGGTACTTTTATAGTCTGGAGCAGTGGCCCAGGTTTCATAGCCTTCCAGTGGGTTTCCGTTTTCATCCACAGAAATATCAGTAACCACCGGTGTTTCAACCAGTTCATCATTTCCACAGGCGGTAACGATGAACATCAGCATCAGAATACCGGCTGCCAGAATTCTTTTTTTCATAGATTTGAAAGCTCCTTATATTTTTGATTCTTATTTATATACGATAGTATTCCTACATTAACACCAACGCTGTAAAAAGTAAAGGTTCTTCCCGCGGCAAAAAATAAACATTTCCGGGAAGATTGTATCTTGGCAAATATTTGTATTTATGGCTATAATAAAGAGAAACTGCCTTGCTTGTTGCGTATCCTTCCTAAAACTGCTATAATAGATAAAATCAGTGTCGGAATTTTCTGACGAAATCTATTAAGTGGATACAGACAGGAGAGACAGAGTGACAAAAAAACTGGTACTGTTGTTCAGTGTAGTATTGTTCATTGGCTCCCTCTTTTTTTTCGCATATCCGGAAAAGAAGGAGGAACAGCCGGCAGAGACATTGACTGCAGGTGCCCTGGCGGGACAGGTGAAAGAAGCATCCAGACTGTATAAGCGGCTGGCGAAGACACTGGAAGCGGACCAGGTGAAGCTGTGCTTTGAAGGAGAAGAACTGGCCTGCGACCGGGAACAGATGATATTTTATCTTCCGGTAGACATGGATCTGGAAGAATGGGAAGCAGGTACATTTTCTAATGTGGATGACGGTATCGAGATCCTTCCTATGAAAGACTATACACTGCTTGACAAGCAGGAGACTGTAGCACAGGGACTGCAGATTCCATTTCTGGCATGGAACCGGGAGGGTGGAACCTGCAGGAAAGTGTATGTGGTATTTACAGGCCTTCCTGTAGTGAAGATGGATACGACAGCGGATCTTGATATCGATACAGTATTTGCAGGGGCAGTGTCTTTTTATGAAGCCTGTGGACAGGAAGACTGGGTATTGACGTCCGTCTTTGAAGCCCATGAGAGAGGACAGACTACCCGGGCTTATCCGAAGAAAGGATATCGGGTCAATCTGGTGGATGTGACTTCCACAGGCATCAGTCGTAAAAACAAGCAGTCAGTGCTTGGCATGCGAAAGTCGGATTCCTGGATCTTTTATGCAATCTACAGTGACGGCACGAAAGTCCGGGATAAATTTAATACAGAACTCTGGGCCGGGATCGGCGCAGAGGACACACCCTATGATGCTTATTTTGGCACAAAGATGAAATATGTGGAGCTGGTGGTCAATGGAGAGTACAGGGGGCTCTATGGCATTTTTGAACCGGTGGACAAGACGCAGCTGGCGATCACGGATGAGGAATATCTATATAAGCGAACCTACGGACGGGCACTTTCCCAGGAGTTGTTTGATTCCGCCGGACTAGATGATTATCTGACAGTTCTCGGTATGGAGATCAAAGGAAAAAAGGGAAATGGAACATCGCTGGACTGGAAGCAATTGCGGCAGTTTATAGCCATAACAGAAGAGGAAGATGAAAAGTTTGCACAGGATGCACAGCAGCTGCTGGATCTTGATAATGTGGCAGACATCTGGATCTATCTGCAGTTCCTTTATGGAGAGGATAATATTTATAAAAATATGTTCTTTGCTTTTAAAAAGGACACCGATGGGTATCAGGGATACAAGCTGTATCTGGTGCCGTGGGATACGGATCTGACCTGGGGAAATGTCTACGTGGACAGTAAGGAAGAGCTGTATGTGAAATGGGCGCCGGAAAATGCAGATCGATATCTGGAGTGGCCGCTTTTGGATCGTCTGATTGAACTTGATGTGGGTGGAATCCGGGAAAGGATCAAAGATCGTTGGACAGAATTAAGAAGTGGAATTCTGTCAGAAGAATCCATGAATGACATTTTTATAGAATGTACCCATCAGGTACAGGATTCTGGTGCATTTACGAGGGATGCGGCAAGATGGCCGGACAGCCGTCACGATGCCGATTATGATGGAATGAAGCAGTTTATGAAGGAAAGAACTGAGTTTCTGGATAAAATGATACAACAATGAAACAATAAAAGAAGAGAATTGGAGTTGACAAGA
Source organism: Hominiventricola aquisgranensis (assembly GCF_040096225.1). Taxonomy (NCBI): domain Bacteria; kingdom Bacillati; phylum Bacillota; class Clostridia; order Lachnospirales; family Lachnospiraceae; genus Hominiventricola; species Hominiventricola aquisgranensis. Next base: position 44,924 of record NZ_JBBMFC010000003.1, read on the forward strand.
TGGAGTCAAAAGTATTTGATCCCTCCCTTATGGAAAACCGGTTCCGGCATGAATTTAAATATTTAAGTACGCTGGGACAACTAAAGACCATACAGGTGCGTCTGACAGGCCTGATCCCTTTGGATCCCCATGTGGGACCGGATGGTATCTACAATATCCGAAGCCTGTATTTTGATGACTATGAGGATCGCTATCTGAAGGAAAATGAAGCCGGTGTGGATCCGAGAGAAAAGTTTCGTATCCGGATCTACAATCACAGCGACAGTCGGATCTCGCTGGAACTGAAGCGAAAGGTTCGGGAGAAGACACAGAAGTTGTCCTGCCCGATCACAAAAGAGCAGTGTGAGATGCTGATGCGCGGGGAGATTCCTGACATTGGTAAGGATGCGCCGCCGGTACTCCAGAAGCTCTGTCTTCTGATGAGGACAAGACTTCTGCGACCGAAAGTCATCGTTGAATATGACAGAGTGCCTTATATTTACCCTCAGGGTAATGTGCGGATCACGCTGGATGAGAATATCCGATCATCGTCAAGGGTCGAGCTGTTTCTGGAAGATCAGATTCCGACCAGACCGATCCTGCCGGCGGGACAGCATATTCTGGAAGTAAAGTATGATGAATATCTGCCGGATTTCATCTACAGAGCCGTGCAGCTTCAGGGACTTCACAGAACCGCATTCTCAAAATATTATTTATGCAGACGTTATCATTTGTAAAGAAAAAGGAGATTACATAAGATGGGATTTAAAGACGTATTTAAGAAATCATTTTTAGAAGGATTTACCAGCATGGACATTACTACTGGTAAGATTGCTGCAACCTTGATCGTAACCGCACTTCTTGCATTATACATTTTTGCAATCTATCGTCTGGTTACAAGAAAAGTGTTCTATTCCAAGAATTTTAACATTTCTCTGGCAGTCATGTCGCTGATCACAGCAGCAATCATTCTGGCAATGCAGTCTAATCTGGTGATTTCCCTTGGTATGGTAGGTGCCCTGTCCATCGTTCGTTTCCGTACAGCAATCAAGGATCCTATGGATCTGGCGTTTCTGTTCTGGTCTATCAGTATTGGAATCATCTGTGGTGCAGGTCTGTATGAGATCGCATTGGTTACTTCTGTAGGAGTTACCGTATTCATTCTGGTGCTGGATATGCTTCCGGTAGGAAAAGCACCGATGATGCTTGTAGTAAACAGCTCTGAGATGAATGGCGAAAAAGCGGTTCTGGATGTGGTAGGAAAATATGCCCGTTATTACAAAGTAAAATCCAGAAATCTGTCCAAAGGACGTCTGGATCTGGTGATTGAGCTTAAAGTAAAAGAAGAAAGTGCCCTTGTATCTGAAGTGGCAGCACTGGATGGTATGATCAGTGCATCTATGATCTCCCACGATGGGGAAGTGACATTCTGATATGGGAAATGATCGACTGGCAGCACACGCAGGCCTGGCTCAGCGTGGTTATCAATATGTAAAAGCATATGGAATGGGTAAGCTGTACCGAAAAGCCAGAGAGCATTTTGGAAGAAATGCACTGGAGCGGGGATATCAGGAATGGATGATCCTCAATCGTCCCTCTGAAAGCGAGAAGGAACTGCAGAGAGAACATCATTTTGTCCAGGAACCACTGATCAGTATTGTAGTGCCAATTTATCGTACACCGGAAGTATTTCTCCGGGAAATGATCGAATCGGTACTGAACCAGACTTATGGAAAGCTGGAACTTTGTCTGGCAGATGGAAGTGGCGAGGATGATACGGCAGGGACGGTGATCTGCGAGTATGTGGAGAAGGATCCGAGAGTCCGTTATCAGAAGCTTGGCAGCAATCTTGGGATTGCAGGCAATACCAATGCAGCAGTGAACATGGCAGAAGGGGAGTATGTGGCACTTCTTGATCATGATGATTTGCTGGAAGAGCACGCATTGTTTGAAATTGTCAAATGGCTTCAGAACCATCCGGAGACTGATATGGTCTACACCGATGAGGATAAGGTAACCTTTGATTCAAAGACATATTTTAAACCTCATTTCAAACCGGATTTCAACAGGGAGCTGTTAAGAAGCAATAATTATATCTGTCATTTGCTGACAGTGAAGAAAGATCTTCTGATGGAGGCCGGATTATATAAGGAAGAGTTCGATGGTGCACAGGATTATGATCTGATCCTGCGTTGCAGTGAAAAGGCGAAACAAATCGGACACATTCCGCAGGTACTCTATCACTGGAGAAGTCATACAGCATCGACCGCAGCTAATCCTGGAAGCAAATCATATGCTTATGAAGCTGGTCGAAAAGCTGTGGAAGCGCATCTGAAACGAATGGGCGAGGATGCAGTTGTAGAACCCATGGACAATCCGGGATTTTACAGGGTGAATTATCGGGTACAGGGTAATGCAAAAGTCAGCATTGTGCTGATGAATGTAACATCCTTGAAGGACCTTCGCCGGATCATACGGGCGGTCAGCCGTCATCGCTCTTATGGAAACTTTGAGATTCTGGTACTCTGGAATGGTCCGGAGAAAAATAAAGGAATTCTGAATTTTATAAAAGAACATAGACAAATACCCATAAAAGTAGTATATTGTACTAGTGCGCGTAATAATTTTGTAACATTTTCCAGACTGGCTGAGAAGATGGACAGCGATTATCTGTTGTTTCTGGACGGACAGATAGAGAAGGTTTCCAGAGGCTTTTTGGAAACATTTCTGGGAAATGCACAGCGGCCTTATGTGGGAGCTGTGGGTGGCCGGGTCTATGATAACAGCGGCAGACTGGTGGCCGGGGCTAAGATCCTGGATCTGAAGGGCCTTGCAGGAGACGCTTTTGAAGGATTAAGGTTCGGATACACAGGATATTTTCATAAAGCGGTTTTGCAGCAGAATTTCCATGCAGTATCTGGAAAAGCAATGATGGTCAGAAGAACATCCTTTCTTCAGGCTGGAGGATTTTCAGAGGAAGTAGAAGACCGATATAAGGATGTGGATCTGTGTCTGAAACTGGAACAGCTTGGATTAAACAATGTCTATGATCCAGGTGTGATTCTGCTCTGCCAGGGCAGAACCCTACAGAAGAAAAAAGCGCAGAGGACAGCAACGGTTTTCCGTAAAAAGTGGAAAGCGCTGCTGGAACAACCGGATGGATATTATAACACGAATCTGTCGCTTGAAAGCAGCGATTATCGAATCCGGGAATATCCTTAGGGAGAAGTTTACGCATGTCAGACGTAACGATTGTGATTCCGAATTATAACGGGATCGCATTTCTGAAAAACTGTCTGGACTCTGTACTTGCACAGACAGGGGTTCAGATGGATGTGATCATTATAGATAATGGTTCCGTGGATGGAAGTCAGGAGTTTATCTCTTCCAACTATCCACAATGTGAACTGGTCTGCCTGGATCAGAACTACGGGTTCTGTCGGGCAGTCAACGAAGGTATCAACAGGGCAAAAAGCCCGTATGTCATATTGTTGAACAATGATACAGAAGTCCGGCCTTTGTTCGCTGCCAGTCTGGTAGCATCTATGAAGGAGGACAAGAGCCGATTTTCCTGCAGTGCACGCATGTTGATGTACACGAAGAGAGATTTTCTGGATGATGCAGGTGATTTTTACTGTGCATTTGGCTGGGGAATTGCCAGAGGAAAAGGGCGTCCCAAACAAGAATATGAGACCGCTGATCAGATTTTCTCCGCCTGCGGAGGAGCGGCCATCTATCAGACTGAGATGGTACGTTTGATCGGTGGTTTTGATGAAGCCCATTTTGCCTATCTGGAAGATATGGATCTGTGCTGGAGAGCAAGGATCCATGGATGGAAGAGCTGGTACGAACCGGATGCAGAGGTGTTTCATGTAGGAAGTGCCACCAGCGGTTCCAGATATAATCGGTTTAAGGTGCTTCATTCAGCAGGAAATAACCTGTATATGATCTACAAGAATATGCCGCTGGCACAGATGCTTTTGAATCTGCCGTTTTTGCTGGTGGGATTTCTGATAAAATATCTGTTTTTTGTGAAAAAGGGACTTGGAAAAGATTACCGGGAGGGGCTTGCAAGAGGTTTTGAGCTGTGCAGGAAGCACAAGGACCGGAAAGTTCGTTTTTTATGGAAGAATTTGCCCGCTTATGTGGCAATTCAAGTTGAACTTTGGAAAAATATACTTCTTTTTCTGCCGGGCAGAAGGGAAAATTGAGGGGAAAAGGATGAGGACTCTTGATTAAAGACAATCAACGGTATTTCAACCGTCTTCATGTTGTGATTGATGCAGTGGTGATCTGTATCGCATATGTATTGGCCTGGATCTACAAGTTTCTGATCCTGAAGGATCAAAGGGGACTGACACTGGCACAGTATTGTGTGGCACTTATTGGTATTATACCGCTGTACCTGATGCTGTATCTGGCATGCAATCTCTACACATCCAAAAGAGTGCAGGGAAGAAGGCTGGAAGGCGGCAACATTGTAAAAGCCAATACCATCGGCATTTTGATCGTCATGGCAGCATTTTTCCCGCTGCGAGATGTAATCGAGCCGATTAAATATTATTCCCGCTGGATGCTGGCATATTTTTATGTGATCAACATTGTGCTGGAGATTATTGCGAGAAATCTGATCCGCTGGTGTCTGAGAAAGATCCGGCGCAAAGGATTCAACCTTCGTCATCTGATCTTTGTAGGATACAGTGGAGCTGCAGAAGCATTTATTGATCGGATTCTTGCAAATCCTCAATGGGGGTATAAAATCAGTGGAATCCTGGATGATAATAAAGAGCCGGGATATACCTATAAAGGCATTGCAGTGCTTGGATCCACGGATGAGCTGGAAAAAATCCTGGAAAATAATCGTCTGGATGAGATTGCACTGACGCTGGCACTTCGGGAATATTATAAATTGAAACGGATCGTAGCGATCTGCGAGAAATCCGGTGTGCATACAAAGTTTGTACCGGACTATAATGATATTATACCGACAAGACCTTATACAGAAGACCTCTTAGGTCTGCCGGTAGTCAATATTCGTCATGTACCGCTGACCAACAGCTTTAATATGATCTGCAAGCGGGCTATGGATATTGTTGGGGCAATCGTTGCCATTATTATTTTTTCACCGGTTATGCTGGTTACGGCTGTTTTGGTAAAGACAACATCCAAAGGGCCGTTGATATACAAACAGGAGCGAGTTGGACTCCATAACCAGACTTTTCAGATGTATAAGTTCCGCTCTATGGAAGTACAGTCTGCAAAGAGCGAAAAGCGTGCATGGACTGTCAGAGATGATCCCCGCGTGACAAAGGTGGGAAGGGTCATCCGCAAGACAAGCATTGATGAGCTTCCGCAGCTGTTCAATATTCTCAAAGGTGATATGAGCCTTGTGGGACCAAGACCGGAGCGCCCATTCTTCGTGGAAAAATTCCGGGAAGAGATTCCTCGCTACATGGTAAAACATCAGGTTCGGCCGGGCCTGACTGGATGGGCGCAGGTAAATGGGTACCGAGGAGATACATCAATTAAAAAACGTATTGAATACGACCTGTATTACATTGAAAACTGGACCATGGGGCTGGATATCAAGATCCTGTTCCTGACCTTCTTTAAGGGCTTTGTAAATAAGAATGCTTATTAACAGGCGTAGAAAGGATGACTTATGGCAAAAGAAACGATGAAAAAACCGACCTCCAGAAAAAGTGCTGCACATTACAGTTCTGCTTCCGGAACACCTTCTACTAGAAGAAAAGGCGGTAAAAAGAGAAGTACAAAGAAGAAAAAGAAAAGAGGAATGATTATTGCAGTTGAGGTTCTTCTGATTCTTGTGGTGTTGATTGGATTCTATGTTGTAAGCAAATTGGATCAGCTTCAGCATCCGGATATGGGTGAGGGAGATACCTCTGTGAATGAGAGTATTGAAGAAGACACTGTAGCAACCATGTCAGGTTATACGACGGTCGCACTGTTTGGTCTGGATACCCGTGAGTCCGGTCAGCTTGGTAAAGGAAACCGAAGTGATACGATTATTATTGCCAGTATCAATAATGATACTGGAGAAGTTCGTCTGGCATCTGTATTCCGTGATACTTATCTGGATATGACCACTGGAAAGTTCAATAAAGCAAACTCTGCATATTCTACAGGTGGTCCGGAGCAGGCAATCAAGATGCTGAATAAGAATCTGGATCTGACCATTGAAAAATACATCAGTGTGGACTTTGCAGCAATGACAGATGCAGTTGACCTGCTGGGTGGCATAGATATTGATGTTGATGAGACAGAGATCGATCATCTGAATAACTATATGGTAGAGACTTCTAAGGTAACGGGTGTAGCGTCTAAACCGCTGACACATACAGGGCTTCAGACTCTGGACGGTGTACAGGCGACTTCCTACTGCCGTATTCGTTACACAGCAGGAGATGATTTCAAGCGTACCGAGCGTCAGAGAGAAGTGATCCAGGAGCTTGTCCGTAAGGCAAAGACCATGGAGATCAGTAAGATCAACGATATCATCAATGCTGTGTTCCCGAAGATTGCGACCAACTATTCCAACAAAGAGCTTCTGGAGATGGCTCCGCAGATGATCGGATATGATATTGCAGATACAGCTGGATTCCCGTTTGACAGAGAGACAGGTACGATCAGTGGAAGAGGTTCCTGCGTTATTCCTGTGAATCTGGCAGAGAATGTACGTCAGCTTCATGAGTTCCTCTATGAGAATTATGATTATACACCTTCCAGCGAGGTGCAGAAGATCTCTGAGCAGATCACTGCAGATACTGGATATTAAGGATTGGACAGAATACAAAGCGAGGGAGTGTTATCTTACCTCGCTTTCTCTGTATAAAACTATTTTTAAGTGGAGTAAGTATGGAAGTAGATGTACTGATTCCGGTATATCGACCGGATGGGAAGCTTACAGAGCTCCTGAAACGATTAAAAATGCAGAATTATCCGATCCATCGGGTCATTCTTATGAATACGGAAGAGAAACATTTTCCAACAGAACTGACTGGTATCTGGGATCGGGTCGAAGTATATCATCTGGCAAAAGAAGAATTTGATCATGGCGGGACCAGAGACCGGGGAGTCCGCATGTCGACAGCAGATCTGGTGCTCTGCATGACACAGGATGCCATGCCGGCGGACGAGACATTAATAGAAGAGCTGGTGAAGCCTTTTGATGATTCGGAAGTCTGGGCAGCCTATGCAAGACAGCTTCCGAACGAGGATTGCAGAGAGGTGGAAAAATACACCAGAAGCTTTAACTATCCGGAGCAGAGCATGGTGAAGACAAAAGAAGATCTGGACAGACTTGGGATCAAGACATTTTTCTGCTCTAATGTGTGCGCAGCCTGGCGAAGGGAAAAATATCTGGAGCTTGGTGGCTTTGTGAAACACACGATCTTTAATGAGGATATGATCCTGGCTGGGACAATGATCAAACAAGGTGGAAAGATTGCGTATTGCGCGAAAGCAAAGGTGATTCATTCCCATAACTACTCTGCATTTCAACAATTTCACCGGAATTTTGATCTGGCAGTGTCTCAGACTATGTATCCGGAGGTGTTTGGAGGCATCCGTTCGGAGTCCGAAGGAATCAAACTGGTGAAAAAAAGTCTTTCATATTGTATAAAGATAGGGAAACCGTGGCTGATGATCCAGGTGGTGACCCAGAGTGCAGGAAAGCTGTTGGGATATAAAATGGGACAGCGATACAGAAGTCTGCCTATGTGGCTGATCTTAAGATGCACGATGAGTCCATCATTCTGGCGAGGGGGAAAAGCATGAACAAAGCAGTAAAATGTCTGGTTGTTGTGGGCTGTGCAGTGATGCTGTGCGGATGTGGCAACAGCGAAAACAGAATAGAACAGCAGCAATCCCTTCGCACACAGGGAATTGCGCAGGTGCAGAGTGGAGATTATGACAGTGCAGTTCAGTCTTTTGATCAGGCGCTGAAGCTTTCTGATATGCAGGTGGGTAGTCTGGAACTGGATATTGCGGCTTATAAAGCAGCAGCAGAGTACCATCAGGGAAATCTGGATCAGGCGATTGATACCTGCAGTGCGATTCTGGATGTGAAGAAATCTGCAGAGATTTATCTGACCCGTGGACTGCTCTATCGGGATGCTGAGAATCAGGAGGCAGCTAATGCAGATTTTACTGAGGCATTGAATCGGACTTCTAAAAAGGATCTGATCATGAAGGGACGCCTCTATTATTATATGAAGGATTACACCAATGCGAAGAGCTGCCTGGAGGAGGCGGTGAAAAATGGTGATCAGGAAGGCGTGTACTGGCAGGCAGAGCTTTACTGGGACAGCGGTAATCAGGATTATGCGGTGAGTCTGTATCAGAACTATTTAAGTGGCGAGTCTCCATCGCATCAGGATGCGTATGAACGTGTGGCATCCTATCAGATCTCTCAGGAAAATTACGATGATGCGCTGGCAACTCTGGAGCAGGGAATTGCCATGGGAGATCAGGGCAGTCTTCGTAGTCTTCTGTCCAGTGAGATAGCTGTCTATGAGCGAAAATCTGATTTTCCTACGGCAAAAGCAAAGATGGAAAGCTATCTGGAAAGTTATCCCGATGATGCAGATGCGGCCAGAGAGTATGAGTTTTTGAAAAGCAGATAAAATATTTTATATGGAATGGAACCGTCGGCTCAGAGATGAACCGGCGGTTTTTATGTACTTGAAATTGTTCACAAAAACTCCACAAAAAAATTTTAAATATGCTTGACAAAAGATATGGGTAGTGATATCTTAAGTTACAGGAAATGTTAGCACTCCAATTAAACGAGTGCTAACAAGCAGAGAAAGGAGTTGAGACCATGGAACTGGATGAGAGAAAGAAAAAAATCTTACATGCGATCATTCAGAACTACATGGAGACTGGAGAACCGGTAGGATCAAGAACCATATCGAAGTATTCGGATCTGAAGCTTTCCTCTGCTACTATCCGCAATGAGATGTCGGATCTGGAGGAGATGGGTTATATCATTCAACCCCATACTTCCGCAGGAAGGATTCCTTCTGATAAAGGATACCGGCTGTATGTGGATAACCTGATGCAGGAAAAGAATCAGGAAGTTGCAGATCTCAAGGAACTGATGTTCCAGCGGACAGACCGGCTGGAAAAGGTGCTGAAGCAGGTGGTCAAAGTACTGGCAAACAATACCAATTATGCGACCATGATCTCCACACCACAATATCATCAGAATAAACTGAAATTTATTCAGTTGTCCAAAGTAGATGATCATCAGATTCTGGCAGTGATCGTTGCAGAGGGAAATGTGATCAGAAACAAACTGATCCCCATCTGTGAAGAACTCAATGATGAGACGATCCTGAAGCTGAATATCCTGCTGAATACTATGTTGAATGGAAAAACTATCGAGGAGATCAATCTTCAGATGATTTCCAGTATGAAAGAGCAGGCGGGCATCCATAGTAATATCATCGGAGATGTGGTGGATGCAGTGGCCGAGGCAATCCATTCTGATGAAGGAATGGAGATCTACACCGGAGGAGCCACCAATATTTTCCGTTATCCGGAATTGAGCGAGAACGGAAAAGCAAGTGAGATCATTCAGACTCTGGAAGAAAAACAGAATCTGGTGGATCTGGTCAATGAGACACTCAGCAATGAGGAAAAAGGCATTCAGGTGTATATAGGAAGTGAATCACCAGTACAGAGCATGAAGAACTGCAGTGTGGTAACTGCCACATATGAACTGGGGAATGGACTTCAGGGAACGGTAGGTATCATCGGTCCCAAACGAATGGATTATGAGAACGTTATGGGAACGCTGAAGACTCTTATGGATCAGCTGGACGATGTTTTTCATAAATAGAAAGGCGGAACAACTGTGGAAGAAAGCAAGACAATGGAACAGGAACCGGTAACTCAGGAGGAAGAAATCGTGGTAGAGGATACCAAGGCAGAAGATGTTTCTGAGACGGCAGATCAGGAAGAAGCACAGGCAGAACCTGAGACAGCAGAAGAGGATGCCGGAACTGATAAAAAAGGTTTCTTCGGTAAGAAGAAGGAGAAAAAAGATAAAAAGGATGAGCAGATTGCAGAGCTGACTGACAAACTGAAGCGTCAGCTGGCAGAGTTCGAGAACTTCCGGAACCGTACTGACAAAGAGAAATCTCAGATGTATGCAGTCGGTGCAAAGGATGTGATCGAAAAGATCCTTCCGGTGATCGATAATTTCGAGAGAGGTTTGAAGAGTATTCCGGAAGATCAGAAAGGCGGTCCGGTGGCAAGCGGCATGGAGATGATCTACAAGCAGCTGATCACCGTACTTTCAGATCTGGGTGTAACCCCCATCGAAGCGGTGGGCCAGGAATTTGATCCGAATCTTCATAATGCAGTGATGCATGCAGAAGATGAGGGGCTGGGCGAGAACATTGTCGCAGAAGAATTCCAGAAAGGTTATAAATATAAAGATACCGTGCTTCGGCACAGTATGGTAAAAGTTGCAAACTAACGTGTAAGCAATGAACAGTGTGTGACGAAATGAAACGAAGTGGAAATGAGCTGACGCACTGTGTACTACAATATGGATTAGAACAATTTCAGGAGGAAAAAGAAATGAGCAAGATTATTGGTATTGACTTAGGAACAACGAACTCTTGTGTAGCAGTTATGGAAGGTGGAAAACCCACCGTTGTTGCAAATACAGAAGGAGCAAGAACCACACCGTCTATCGTGGCATTCACAAAGACCGGTGAGCGTCTGGTTGGTGAGCCGGCAAAACGTCAGGCAGTTACCAACGCTGAGAAGACCATTTCCTCTATTAAGAGACATATGGGAACTGATTACAAAGTAAACATTGACGGAAAGAACTATTCTCCGCAGGAGATCTCCGCAATGATCCTTCAGAAACTGAAAGCAGATGCTGAGAACTATCTGGGCGAGAAAGTAACTGAAGCAGTTATCACTGTACCGGCATACTTCAACGATGCACAGAGACAGGCAACCAAGGATGCTGGTAAGATCGCAGGTCTGGATGTAAAACGTATCATCAACGAGCCGACTGCAGCAGCACTTGCATATGGTCTTGATAATGAGAAAGAACAGAAGATCATGGTATATGACCTTGGTGGTGGTACCTTTGATGTATCTATCATCGAGATCGGTGATGGTGTTATCGAAGTTCTGGCAACCGCTGGTGACAACCATCTGGGCGGCGATGACTTCGACCAGAAAGTAACTGACTGGATGATCTCCGAGTTCAAGAAACAGAACGGTGTAGATCTTGGAAATGACAAGATGGCACTGCAGAGACTGAAAGAGGCAGCTGAGAAAGCTAAGAAAGAGCTTTCCGCTTCCACTACAACCAATATCAACCTTCCGTTCATCAGCATGAATGCAGATGGTCCGCTTCATTTTGATATGAACTTGACCAGAGCAAAATTCGATGAACTGACACATGATCTGGTAGAGCGTACTGCTAACCCGGTACAGGCAGCTCTCCGCGACGCAGGTATCAGCCCGTCTGAGCTTGGCAAAGTTCTGCTGGTAGGTGGTTCTACACGTATCCCGGCAGTACAGGATAAAGTAAAACAGCTGACCGGACATGAGCCGAGCAAAACTCTGAACCCGGATGAGTGTGTAGCAATCGGTGCTTCCATTCAGGGTGGTAAGCTGGCAGGAGATGCTGGTGCAGGTGATATCCTTCTTCTGGATGTTACTCCGCTGTCTCTGTCCATCGAGACCATGGGAGGTATTGCAACCCGTCTGATCGAGAGAAATACAACCATCCCGACCAAGAAGAGCCAGATCTTCTCTACTGCAGCAGATAACCAGACCGCTGTTGATATCAACGTTGTACAGGGTGAGAGACAGTTTGCAAGAGATAATAAATCCCTTGGACAGTTCCGTCTGGATGGAATCCCGCCAGCAAGACGTGGAGTTCCGCAGATCGAAGTTACCTTTGATATTGATGCCAATGGTATCGTAAATGTATCCGCTAAGGATCTTGGAACCGGAAAAGAGCAGCACATCACTATCACTGCTGGATCCAATATGTCTGATTCTGATATCGAGAAAGCAGTCAAAGAAGCTGCAGAGTTCGAGGCACAGGATAAGAAACGGAAAGAAGCAATTGATGCAAGAAATGATGCAGATGCTATGGTATTCCAGACTGAGAAGGCTATGGAAGAGGCTGGAGATAAGATTGACGCTTCCGAAAAAGCAGCTGTACAGGAGAAGATTGATGCTCTGAAAGCAGTTGTTGACAGAACTGCTAACCAGGCAGATATCTCTGATGCAGACATTGATGCACTGAAATCTGGCAAGGAAGATCTGATGAACGCAGCACAGAAACTGTTCCAGAAGATGTATGAGCAGACTCAGGGCCAGGCAGGCGCACAGGGTGCAGGTCCGGATATGAGCGGAGCAGGAGCAGGAAGCACCGGAGCTGCTGATGATGTAGTTGACGGAGATTACCGCGAGGTATAAAATAAGTCGGCAGAAGCAAATGCAAATGCTGATCAATGGCAGGTCATCTGCCATAAAATGAGAAATAAGAAATATGCTGTGAAAGCAGCCGCGTGACAAATACCCGCGGGCAGAATGCAGCACCGCACAAGGTGTTGTCCTGCTCGTGGGTGTTCGTGTGCAAAAAAAGCTTTTGCAGATTCGAAAGGGTAAGATTATGGCAGAGACGAAGAGAGATTATTATGAAGTCCTTGGCGTAGACCGGAATGCAGACGAAGGAACGATCAAAAGTGCCTACAGAAAACTGGCAAAGAAGTATCATCCGGATATGAATCCAGGAGACAAGGTAGCTGAACAGAAGTTCAAAGAGGCTTCAGAAGCATATGCTGTCTTAAGTGATGCAGAAAAACGTAAAAAATACGATCAGTTTGGTCATGCAGCCTTTGAACAGGGCGGTGGCGGAGCCGGCGGATTTGGCGGATTTGATTTTAACGGAGCTGATATGGGAGATATTTTCGGGGATATTTTCGGAGATATTTTCGGAGGCGGAAGAAGCCGCAGAAACAGCAATGGACCTATGAGAGGTGCAGATTTACGTGCCGCTGTGCGCATTACATTTGAAGAAGCAGTGACCGGCTGCGAGAAGGAGCTGGAGTTGACACTGAAAGATGAGTGTGAAAAGTGTCATGGTACCGGAGCAAAACCGGGAACTACACCGCAGACCTGTCCGAAATGCGGAGGCAAAGGTCAGGTGGTATATACCCAGCAGTCTCTGTTCGGTATGGTGCAGAATGTGCGTCCGTGTCCGGACTGTCAGGGAACTGGTAAGATTATCAAGGACAAATGCCCGGACTGCTATGGAACCGGATATATTGCGAGCAAGAAAAAGATTTCCGTATCTGTTCCGGCGGGAATTGATAACGGACAGAGTATCCGTATCCGCGGCAAGGGAGAACCAGGTGTCAATGGAGGACCGAGAGGTGATCTGCTGGTAGAAGTTCAGGTGAGCCGTCATCCAATCTTCCAGCGTCAGGACATCGATATTTTCTCTACTGTACCGATCAGTTTTCCGGTGGCAACACTCGGTGGAACGATCCGGATCAAGACTGTGGACGGAGAAGTAGAGTACGATGTGAAAGCGGGAACCCAGACCGATACCAGAGTACGGCTCAGAGGAAAAGGTATGCCGTCTCTCAGAAACAAGGGCGTGCGCGGTGATCATTATGTGACTCTGGTCGTTGAGGTTCCGACTAATTTAAGTCATGCGGCAAAAGAAGCACTGAAGGAATACGATAAAGAAAACGGAAATACTCTGAATCAGAAGCCAGAAGCCGGAAAACCAAAGAAAAAAGGATTTATGGATAAACTGAAAGAAAACCTGGAAGACTTGTAGAATTTGACAAAAATCATCAAAAAAATTTGATAGAAAAATGGACAAGTCTGTGCAGGTGTGATAAAATGAATCCGTATGGTAAGAGCTATTTTTACAATAGAATAAAGAGTCTTATTGATTCTGATAAGGAGGAATAATAAAAATGGCCAGAAAAATGAAAACCATGGATGGAAACCATGCTGCTGCTCATGTATCTTATGCATACTCTGACGTAGCTGCTATCTATCCGATCACCCCGTCATCTGTTATGGCAGAAGCTACTGATGAATGGGCAACTCAGGGAAGAACCAACATCTTCGGACATACCGTACAGGTAACCGAGATGCAGTCCGAGGCTGGTGCAGCAGGTGCTGTACACGGATCTCTGGCAGCTGGTGCTCTGACAACCACCTTTACCGCTTCTCAGGGACTTCTTCTGATGATCCCGAACCTGTACAAAGTAGCAGGTGAGAGACTTCCGGGTGTATTCAACGTATCCGCTCGTGCACTGGCAAGCCATGCACTGTCTATCTTTGGAGATCACTCCGATGTATATGCCTGTCGTCAGACTGGTGTAGCAATGCTCTGCGAGTCCAGCGTACAGGAGGTTATGGACCTGACTCCGGTTGCTCACTGTGCAGCAATCAAAGGACGTCTTCCGTTCATCAACTTCTTCGACGGATTCCGTACTTCTCATGAGATCCAGAAGATCGAGCAGTGGGATTACGAAGATCTGAAAGATATGGTAGATATGGATGCAATCGAAGCATACAGAAAAGATGCTCTGAACCCGAATCATCCGTGTCAGAGAGGTTCTGCTCAGAACCCGGATATCTTCTTCCAGGCTCGTGAGGCATGCAACCCGTACTACGATGCTCTTCCGGCAATCGTTCAGGAGTACATGGACAAAGTTAACGCTAAGATCGGTACCGATTACAAGCTGTTCAACTACTACGGAGCTCCGGATGCTGAGAAAGTTATCATCGCTATGGGATCTGTATGTGATACCATCGAGGAGACAATTGATTATCTGCGTGCTGCAGGCGAGAAAGTCGGTGTTGTTAAAGTTCGTCTTTACAGACCGTTCTGCGCAGATGCACTGGTAGAGGCTATTCCGGAAACTGCTAAACTGATCACCGTACTTGACAGAACCAAAGAGCCAGGTGCTCTTGGCGAGCCGCTGTACCTTGATGTTGTTGCAGCTCTTAAAGGAACCAAATTCAATGATACTCCGGTATTCACAGGCCGTTACGGACTGGGATCCAAAGATACTACTCCGGCTCAGATCGTTGCTGTATACAACAACACTGAGAAGGCTAAATTTACTATCGGTATCGTAGACGATGTTACACATCTGTCTCTTGAGACCGGTGCTCCGCTGGTAACCACTCCGGAAGGAACCATCAACTGCAAGTTCTGGGGACTGGGTGCTGACGGTACTGTTGGAGCTAACAAGAACTCCATCAAGATCATCGGTGATAACACTGATATGTATGCTCAGGCATATTTTGATTATGACTCCAAGAAATCCGGTGGTGTGACCATGTCTCACCTTCGTTTTGGTAAGAAGCCGATCAAATCTACATACCTGATCCACAAGGCTAACTTTGTTGCCTGTCATAATCCGTCCTATGTACGTAAGTACAACATGGTACAGGAGCTGGTTGACGGTGGTACATTCCTGCTGAACTGCCCGTGGGATATGGAAGGACTTGAGAAACATCTTCCGGGACAGGTGAAAGCATTCATCGCTAACCACAATATTAAATTCTATGTAATCGATGGTGTTAAGATCGGTATCGAGACCGGTATGGGACCGACACGTATCAATACCATTCTTCAGTCCGCATTCTTCAAGCTGGCTGCAATCATTCCGGAGGAGCAGGCTATCGATCTTATGAAAGCTGCTGCAAAGGCTACTTACGGACGTAAGGGTGATGATGTCGTTGCTAAGAACTGGGCTGCTATCGATGAAGGTGCAAAACAGGTTGTAGAGATCAAAGTTCCGGAAAGCTGGAAGACTGCAGCTGATGAAGGACTTGTTACTACTCATGCAGAGAGCGGAAGACAGGCTGCTGTTGACTTCGTTAACAACATCCAGGCTAAAGTATCTGCACAGGAAGGTAACACTCTGCCGGTATCTGCATTCAAAGATTATGTAGATGGAACTACTCCGTCCGGTACTTCTGCATACGAGAAACGTGGTATCGCAGTTAATATCCCGGTATGGAATCCGGAAAACTGTATCCAGTGTAACAGATGTTCTTATGTCTGCCCGCACGCTGCAATCCGTCCGGTTGCTATGACCGAGGCTGAGGCTGCTGCTGCACCGGCTGATATGCAGACACTGGCTATGACTGGTATGGCTGATAAGAAGTTTGCAATCGTTGTATCCGCACTTGACTGTACCGGATGCGGCTCCTGTGCAAACGTATGCCCGGGCAAGAAGGGTGCAAAAGCTCTCGATATGCAGAATATGGAAGCAAATGCAGCTTGCCAGAGCGCATTCGATTACGCTGTAACTCTTCCGGAGAAAGCAGACGTTATCGCAAAATTCAAAGAGGCTACCGTAAAAGGATCTCAGTTCAAGACTCCGCTGCTTGAGTTCTCAGGCGCATGTGCAGGCTGTGGTGAGACCCCGTACGCTAAACTGATCACCCAGCTGTTTGGTGACAGAATGTATATCGCAAACGCAACAGGATGCTCCTCTATCTGGGGTAACTCCTCACCGTCCACTCCTTACACTGTAAACGAGAAGGGACATGGTCCTGCATGGTCCAACTCCCTGTTCGAGGATGCAGCTGAGTTTGGTTACGGTATGCTGCTCGCTCAGAACGCTATCCGTGGCGGACTGAAAGAGAAAATTGAGGATATCGTTGCTAACGGTCAGAACGCAGATGTAAAAGCTGCAGCTCAGGAATGGCTTGATACTTATGGAGTAGGTGCTACCAATGGCACTGCAACCGATAAGCTGGTAGCTGCTCTGGAAGCTTGCGGATGTGACAAGGGCAAAGAGATCCTTGCACAGAAAGACTTCCTCGCTAAGAAATCCCAGTGGATCTTCGGTGGTGACGGATGGGCTTACGATATCGGATTCGGCGGCGTTGACCATGTACTTGCTTCCGGCAAAGACATCAACGTAATGGTATTCGATACTGAGGTTTACTCCAACACAGGTGGACAGTCTTCTAAGGCTACCCCGACTGGTGCAGTAGCACAGTTCGCAGCTGGTGGTAAAGAGACCAAGAAGAAAGATCTGGCTTCTATCGCTATGAGCTATGGTTATGTATATGTAGCACAGATCTCCATGGGTGCTGACTTCAATCAGTGCGTAAAAGCAATCGCAGAGGCAGAGGCATATCCGGGACCGTCCCTGATCATCGCTTACGCTCCGTGTATCAACCATGGTATCAAGAAAGGTATGAGCAAAGCTCAGACCGAGGAGCAGCTGGCTGTTGAGGCTGGTTACTGGCATTGCTTCCGTTTCAACCCGGCTCTGGCAGCAGAGGGCAAGGATGCATTTGCACTGGATTCCAAGACTCCGACTGGCGATTTCCAGGCATTCCTGGATGGCGAGGTTCGTTACAACTCTCTGAAGAGAGCAAATCCGCAGAGAGCAGAAGAACTGTTTACCAGATCCGAGAGCGAGTACAAGGCAAGATATGCTTACCTGAACAAACTCAAAACTCTGTACGGCGGAGACGCAGAATAATCTGTATTAACAAGAAGGATATGCTTTCGGGCATATCCTTCTTTTTTTCTTGCATAAAAAGAAAGATATGGGTATGATATCTGGTAGATAGAATTTCTTTTTTGGAGGACGAAACGATGACAAAACCAACTTTGGTAATTATGGCAGCTGGAATGGGAAGCCGCTACGGTGGATTAAAACAGATTGATCCCATTGATCCACAGGGACATATTATTATGGATTATTCCATCTATGATGCAGTACAGGCCGGATTTGGAAAAGTAATATTTATCATTAAAAAAGAAAACGAAGCAGATTTTCGCGAGAGCATCGGCAATCGCATGGAGAAACGTATTCCGGTGGAGTATGTATTTCAGGATCTTCACAACATTCCGGAAGGTTATGAAGTGCCGGAAGGACGTGTAAAACCATGGGGAACCGGCCATGCCGTATTGTCCTGTCTGCCGGTGGTGGATGGACCGTTTGCTGTGATCAATGCAGATGATTATTATGGACAGGAGGCATTCCGTCTGATCCATGATTTTCTGGTAAATACCAAAGATGGAGAGAAATATCAGTATGCCATGGTAGGTTATCTTTTGAAAAATACACTGACCGAGAATGGTCACGTGGCCCGTGGTGTCTGCGAGACAGATGAGAATCACAAGCTCACTGCAATCACAGAGAGAACCAGAATTGAGCGTCGTGCAGAAGGACCGGCTTATACAGAGGATGATGGTGCTACCTGGCACAGCCTTCCGGAAGACGCACCGGTATCCATGAATCTGTGGGGATTCTCTGCAAGTATTTTAAAAGAACTGAAAGAGCGTTTCCCAGTATTTCTCGATGAGAATCTAAAGAAAAATCCGCTGAAATGCGAATATTTCCTTCCATTTGTGGTAGATGAACTGATCCGAGAAGGAAAGGCAGAAGTAACTGTATTGAAATCCCATGACCGCTGGCACGGAGTTACCTATAAGGAAGATAAACCGGTCGTTATGAAAGCAATGCAGGATCTGAAAGATGCAGGAAAATATCCGCAGAATTTGTGGGAGGAGTAGAATATGTGTACAGCAGCAACTTATCAGACAAAAGATTTTTATATGGGACGTACATTGGATTATGAATTCTCTTATGGAGAACAGATAGCGATCATTCCACGTAATTATCCGATCAAGTTTCATTATGCAGGTACTATGGAGCATCATTATGCCTGCATTGGTATGGCACATGTAGCAAATGGATATCCATTGTATTATGATGCAGCAAATGAAAAAGGACTTGGTATGGCAGGCCTCAATTTTGTCGGTAATGCTGCATATGCTGACGTAGATAATGAAAAAGAAAATGTAGCACAGTATGAGTTTATTCCCTGGATACTGACACAATGTGCAACTGTGGAAGATGCAAAGAAAAAACTGAAGGAAATGAATCTGACAGGGATTCCGTTCAGTGCACAGCTGCCGACGGCACAGCTTCACTGGATCATTGCAGATAAAGATGGCTGCATTGTGGTAGAGTCCATGGCAGACGGGCTTCATGTATATGATAACCCGGCAGGGGTTCTGACAAATAATCCGCCATTTCCGCAGCAGATGTTTTTGATGAATCAATATATGAATTTATCACCGAAGCAGCCGGAAAATCTGTTTTCTGATAAACTTCCGCTTACCACTTACAGCAGAGGAATGGGTGCGCTGGGACTGCCTGGAGATCTGTCATCCACTTCCCGTTTTGCCAGAGTGGCATTTACCAGACTTAATTCCCGGTCTGAAGATACAGAAAAAGCAAGTGTCAGCCAGTTTTTTCATATCTTAGGGTCTGTAGACCAGCAGAGAGGATGCTGTGAGGTGGCAGAAGGTAAGTATGAGATCACCATCTATACTTCCTGCTGTAATACAACCAAAGGTATCTATTATTATACAACTTATGAGAATCCGCAGATCACAGCTGTGAATATGCATGCAACAGATCTTAACGGAACAGAAGTTGTCAGCTATCCGATGTTACAGGATACAGAGATCCGCTATCAGAATTAAGAAAAACTTTAACTTTCTTTCCTGCGGATTGTGGTAAAATATCCATATTCAAGGATAAAAGCGGAGATGTAAAGCATATCCGCAGGAGGAAGTAAGATGAAAAAGAAAGTAATTATGCTTAGTATGCTGGCAATCACAGCAGCGATGCTGACAGCGTGCTCAGACAAAAATGATGCAGCAGATGTGCCGGAAGTTTCACAGGCAGAAAAAAGTATAGAAAATACGGATACAGATTCATCTGCAGAAGCAGCGGAGGAATCCACAGAGAATGTCGAAAAAGATTCGGAGGTCAAGGGTTCAGACTATGTGATGCCCGAAGAGTACCAGAATGTTCTGGATAAATACAAGACGATGATTACAGAAAAATGGGATGTGAGTAAAGCATTTGATGAAGGAATGTCTTCTATGGTGTCAGAGTTTTGTAATATGGATGCACAGGATCAGATCGGTTATACTCTGTATGATCTGGATGCAGATGGACAGCCGGAGCTGTTGATTGGTGAAATGGATACAGAATTACCGGCAAACAGGATTATTTTTGATGCGTATACTTTGAAGGATGGAAATGCTGTTCAGATATTTGAAAGTGAATCCAGAAACCGTTATTATCTTGTGGAAGATGAAGCAGGAGCGATCCTGATCGCAAATGAGGGATACAATGGTGCGGCGAGCTCCGGATGGTTATATTACACAGTGTCAGGGGATCGGCTTACAGTTCAGCAGGCAATCATGTATGATGCAGCAGCAGATGAAGAAAATCCATGGTTTATGGCATATG
Organism: Hominiventricola aquisgranensis; assembly: GCF_040096225.1. NCBI lineage: Bacteria > Bacillati > Bacillota > Clostridia > Lachnospirales > Lachnospiraceae > Hominiventricola > Hominiventricola aquisgranensis. Next base: position 65,245 of record NZ_JBBMFC010000003.1, read on the forward strand.
ATGATGACTGGGATACTTCTAATGATGAGCCAGTGGATGAAGATATGGCACAGTCTGTAATCAATTCTTATACGGACAATTATGCAAAGCTTGATTGGACAATACTTGTACAGGAATAACATATAATATGAACAAAGAAGGATAGATGACAATGAAGAAGAAATATTTAGCTGTATTTATGATGGCAACAGCATTGACATTAACGGCATGTGGAGCAAAAGATACAGCAGAAGATTCTCAGCAGGCAGAAGAACAGGTGACAGATACTGCAGATGAAACCACAGCAGAGGCTTCACAGGATACAGAAGATACAGAGAATGGTGAAACTGCAGAGAACAATGAGAATATGATCACGGAGCTGACGGCTAATACTGCAGCGGAAATCTCAGGCAAAGAATTTACGTTGAAGACGGAACGGGCATATTCGGATGACGATGAGATTATTGCAGTTACAGCTGTGTATGGAGATCAGGAACTGAAACTGGATGAAAGTCTCTATGTGAATGGGGTCTATGAGGTATCTCTGGATGGTCAGGAATATGTGATGACAGAGACCACTACCTTTGATGACTATGGAATGATTTATCTTGTGAAGCTGGATGAGAGTGGAGTGACACTGGTATCCACACAGGACGGACATCTGCGTGAGGTTCCAGCAGATCCGACCGAAGGATTTGAAATTGAATCCAAGGTAGATGTGCTTGGAACCTATGGTGGAATAAGAACCTATTTCATACAGGATGACAAACTGACTGCCAATGATACTATCTATGAATTTGCAGGAGATCCATCAGGAGAGCTTCCGAAGCTGACAGTCAAGGGATCGATCCGATGCAGACTGGAAGGCGGCAATACGACTCTGGAAGCAGGTGATGTGATCATTCCGCAGGCATATTCACCGGATGATGGTACTTTCTATTTTGAACTGCCGGATGGAACTGCAGGAAATCTTCTAGTTGATTTGTCTCCCGATGGATCAGAAGGTCAGATGACGTATTCCGGTACTATCGGTGGCGTGGATGAGAATGAGTTGTTCGAAAACCTTCCTTATGCGGGCTAAAAAACACTTGCAATAGAAGAAATGCAGCGTTACAATAGGTAGGACAATTGAAGGCAGGGGAGCTTGTATGACAGGCTGAGAGGAAGGTAGACCTTCGACCCTTTAACCTGATGCGGATAATGCCGACGTAGGAAGTGGATATGATTTTTTGAGGCACCGCATTGAGTGGTGCCTCTTTTGGGCAAAGAATACAGTATTTTCTCTGTACAACAAAGGAGTGTAGGAACATGAAAAAAATTACAACGAAAAAAATGGCATTAACTGCTATGCTTGCGTGCCTTGCATTTGTGCTGAACACATTTGTATATTTTCCGGCTATGGCACCTTTTCAGCATTTTGTTGATGTGCTGGCAGCTGTTCTGGTAGGTCCCTGGTATGGATTTGCGGCATCCTTGCTTTGTGGAATCATGCGGATGATGTCCGGCAGAACCATTCAGGCGGTAACCGGGGCAATCTTTGGACCTGTTCTTGGTGGATTGATTTATCGGAAAACAAAAAATATCTATCTGGTATTTGTTGGTGAAGTGTTTGGAACCGGAGTGATCGGTGCCTGTGCTTCTTATCCGCTGATGAAGATGTTCTATGGACTGGATGCTCAGTCTCCGTTTTACTATATTCCGTTCTATACACCGTCAGCTATTGTGGGAGCAGCCATGGGTGTGGTTGTAGTTCTGATCCTGAAGAAGACAGGGGTGCTGAACCGCATGCAGAATGAACTTTCATAGGAGGAAGACAAATGACCAAATTTGCAGAGGTACTGCGTAAGGTTCATGAAATGGAACCGCGTGTGCAGTGCATCACTAACTTTGTGACAGTCAATGACTGCGCAAATATCATCCTGGCGGCGGGCGGAACTCCGTCCATGGCAGATCATATTGATGAAGTGGCAGAAGCATTGTCCTGCGTACAGGCGCTGGTATGTAACATGGGAGCCATCGCATTGACGGATTCTATGATCGTCGGTGGAAAAGAGGCAAACCGACGGAAGATTCCGGTGGTGCTGGATCCGGTAGCAGTAGGTGGCACACAGCTTCGTAGAGATGCAGCAAAGAGGCTGTTGGAGGAAGTTCATTTTACTGCGATCCGGGGAAATGCATCAGAGATCCGCTACTTGGCCGGTCAGCAGACCACAGGTGCTGGCGTAGATGTAAGTGATCTGGATGCCATCACAGAAGAAAATCTTCCAGAAGCTCAGGAGATGATCAAGAATCTTGCAAAAAGTCTTGGAACAGTGATCGCAGTTTCCGGAGTGATCGACCTGGTATCCGACGGGGAACGAACCATGGTTTTGAGAAATGGATGCGCGACCATGTCACGGATCACAGGAAGTGGGTGTATGCTGACTTCCATGATCGGTGCATTTGTGGGAGCGGCTGCAGAGGATCCATTTACAGCAACCTGTGCGGCTATGGCGGCTATGGGAATTGCCGGAGAGATCGCGGAGAAAAAGAGAATAAAAAATGGCACGGGAAATGCTACTTTCCGTACAGATTTGATCGATGCGGTCTTTAATCTGACGGAAGAGGAACTTACGAAAGGGGCACGTTATGAAATTTTCTAAAGAAGAGATACAGAATTCCATGTTGCTGTATGCAGTCACTGACCGTATGTGGCTGAAGGATGGAGAAGGACTGACAGATGTATGCAGAAAAGTACTGGAGAATGGTGCGACGTTTCTGCAGATCCGTGAAAAAGATCTGGATGAAAATACCTTCGAACAGGAGGCAGAGGCACTGAAAGAGCTGTGTGCCTCTTACAGAGTACCTTATGTAGTCAATGACAGTGTAGAGATCGCCATGGACATTGATGCAGATGGTGTTCATGTAGGACAATCTGATATCAAAGGACGCGACATCCGTGCGATGATCGGACCGGATAAGATTCTGGGAATCTCCGCAGGAACAGTAGAAGAAGCACAGGCAGCAGAAAAAGCCGGTGCAGACTATATTGGAGTTGGTGCGGTATTTGGCACAAGCACCAAGAAAAACGCCAGAAATCTGTCGCTGGAGAAGTTGCAGGAGATCAGCAGTTCTGTAAGCATTCCGGTGGTAGCCATTGGAGGAATCAATGCATCCAATCTGATGGAGCTTGCAGGCAGCGGTGTAGACGGTGTAGCGGTGGTATCTGCCATCTTTGCAGCCAAGGATCCAGGTCAGGCGACCAGAGAGCTGAAAGTGCTGGCACAGAAAATGGTGGAATATGAATAAAAAATACGCAATCTTTGACATGGATGGAACCCTGGTGGATTCTATGGGATACTGGAAACGTCTGGCAGGAGAATATCTGGAGACTCATGGGGTCCTGAATCCACCAAAGGATATTCTGGAGAAGATCAAGCCCATGACTATGACGGAATCAGCAGCTTTGTTTATCCATGAATTTGGACTTCAGGGAACGCCGGAGCAGGTGGCAGATGATATGAATGCCATGATGGATGAACATTATCGCAGTGACATCCCATTGAAGGCAGGCGTAAAGGAGTATCTGACCCGGCTGAGAGACAGAGGCGTGCGTATGTGTGTGGCATCCGCTACTGCAGAACTGCTGATGGAAGCATGCCTGTCTCGTCTGGGTGTCAGGGAGGATTTTGAATTCCTGTTGTCCTGTGAGACCGTAGGAGCAGGAAAACGTCAGCCAGATGTGTATCTGGAATCCATCAGGCGCATGGGCGCGGAACCGTCAGAGACAGCAGTTTATGAGGATGCTCTTTATGCAGCGCAGACGGCAAAAGAGGCTGGATTCTATGTGGTTGGTGTCTATGACGGCAGTGTGACTTATTGCCATGAGCCGGATGATCAGGAAGAACGTGATCGCATGTGGAACGAGTGCTGGGAACAGTTGAAACAGTTGACTGACGAGTCCATCCTGGACTGGAAAACAGCAGAATAAAGAGTTGAAAATGGTTCCGGGGATTACCTCCGGAACCATTCTTTCATAACGTCATAGATCTGAATCAATTCTTCTTCTTTGATAATGTAAGGCATCATAGTGTACATGCAGGTCAGGAATGGACGGCTGAAGACGCCTCGTTCGTAAGCAAACTGCTGGAATCCTTCCAGTGTTGCCGGATCGTAGACATCCACACAGGTGCATCCGCCCATGATGCGGACCTCACGGATTCTCGGATCGGTAAAACCATCCATTTCCCGATGGGAAATCTCGGTGATCCGATGGATCTTGCTCATATAATCTTCCCGTTCAAAAATCTCAATTCCTTTTAAGGCAACGGCGCAGGCCAGTGGATTTCCCATAAAGGTTGGACCGTGCATCAGTGCTTTCCGGTCATCGTTACTGTAAAAGGCATCAAAGACTTTCTGACTGGCAACGGTTACAGCATGACCAAGGTAGCCGCCGGTCAGGGCTTTCCCCAGAACCAGAATATCCGGCAGAACTTCGTCTGCAACAAATCGATAACCAGTTCTTCCAAATCCAGTGGCAACCTCATCAAAGATCAGAAGTACATCGTATTCGCTGCATAATTCACGGGCACGCTTGAGAAAAGAAATATCATACATCCGCATGCCACCGGCACCCTGCAGCAGTGGCTCTACGATAAAGCAGTTCAGCTGATCGTGATAGTTTGCAAAGGCCTCTTCCAGTGCAGGAATCTCAGTTGGAATATGGATCACACCTTCTTTTTTATCAAATGCGAAATGATAATCTTCATCATCCCCTACTTCCATAGCTTTGAAGGTATCTCCGTGGTAGGCATGTTCCAAAGCTAATACCAGCGGACGTTTTCTGCCCTGGTTAGTGTTGTACTGAAGCGCCATTTTCAGGGAGACTTCCACAGCTACACTGCCGGAGTCGGAGTAAAAACAGTAGTTTAAGTCACCCGGCAGAAAGCTTTCCAGCTTTTGGGTCAGCTTCTGTACCGGCTCATGGGTCAGGCCACCAAGCATCACATGGCAGAAATGATCTGCCTGTTCCTTGATGGCAGCAGTCAGTTCCGGATGTTTGTATCCGTGGATCATGCACCACCAGGAGGAGACAGAATCAATCAGCTTCTGATCCTCAGTATAGAGATAGACTCCATCAGCATCAACAATTTTATAAGGAGCCTTCATGGTTTTCATTTGTTCGTAAGGATACCAGATCATAATGTTACCTCGTCATAAAGTTCACTGAGTGTCGCAGCATCTATGGAAAGAGAAGTATCGCCATCACAGACTCTTGCAAGAGTGGGAAGGCCTGTCATATGCTCACACATAAAAATGTTGTCTTCCTCCATTACATTGCCTGGGTGGCAGTGATTGAAGATTATTCCCTTGAGAGGAAGATCATGTGCTTTCATATATTCAACGGTCAGCACCACACTGTTGATGGTTCCAAGACCTGCATCAGCGATCAGAATGCTGGAAAGATGAAGTTCTTTTACTACATCTTCCAGCTGGATCCTGGCTTCGTCAAAGCAGATGGGGCATAGGATACCGCCGCTGCCTTCAACGGTCACATAATCATAGTTTTCACAGACGTGAGCAAATCCTTTTTTCACTACATTCATCTGAACCGGATGTCCTTCCAGCCGGGAAGCCAGATGAGGAGAGTAAGCATGCTCATATACATAAGGACACATATCTTCCAGTCGCTGAGTGATGCCGGACATAGTCTGTACACAGAGTGCATCTCCGGGAATCAGAGAGCCGTCTGCTCTGCGGTCATTTCCACTCATGGCAGCTTTGTAGTAGGCCGGATGTAGACCGACTTCTGCCAGTTTTTTAGTGATCAGACCGGTAATATAGGTCTTTCCGGTGTCTGTACCGGTACCTGTAATAAAGAGCGCTTTGCTCATGGATTTATGCCTCCTTCCAGTAATCCGGTGTTACATCGCGGCCAAGATCCGTGAGCATCTGACGATCACTTCGGATGGTGGCACAGGCAACCGTTGTCAGCATATTTCCGGTAATGGTGGCAGAAGCCCCGGACTTGAAGGCAATTTCACCGTCGTTGGTCAGAAGAGCACGGCCTGCAGCCAGACGGATATTGGCATCGGGATTGATATAACGGAATAATGCGATGGTACGTAAAATATCTTCCTCAGATAAACGAGGCAGATTTTCCAGAGGGGTTCCCGGAATCGGCATCAGCGCATTGATGGGAATGGAATCAATTCCAAGTTCTGCCAGGCTGATAGCCATATCCAGGCGATCTTCCCATGTCTCGCCCATACCGATGATACCTCCGGAACAGGCACACATACCTTCTGCTTTGACTTTTTTCAAAGTCTCGATCTTCATATCATAAGTATGTGTGGTACAGATATTCGGGAAATTCCGGCGGGAAGTCTCAATATTATGGTGATAACTGGTCACGCCTGCCTCGTGGAGCCGATGAAGCTGATCAGCAGAGAGAAATCCCATGGAAGCGCACAGATCGATCTTACATTCCCTTTTCATGGTCTCGTAAGCATGGATCGCTTTGTCGAATTCTTTCCCTGTCAGTGCTTTTCCAGCAGTTACAATGGAAAAGCGATCCACGCCTTCGGACTCATTGAGCTTGCACAGCTCCACGATCTTTTCTTCCGGAAGAAAATCATAGACTTCGCAATTCGTGTGATGATGGGCAGATTGTGCGCAGTATTTACAGTCTTCCGGACAGCGGCCGCTGCGGCCGTTGATGATGGAGCAAAGGTCTACTTTATTGCCAATCCGTGCTTCACGGATCTGATCAGCTCCTTTACATAAATTGTCAAGATCACAGGTGAGGAAGAAGGACAGATCATCCTCGCGGGTCAGTCTTTTTCCGTCGATGATCTCCTGGGCTAAAGTCAGTACGTTCATAAAATTGGTCTCCTTTGTGATAAATCGTTTGCGATAGATTATTTTTGTTCCGGCTTTACAGTTCCAGTACTGGTTTGATCCGCTTTACCAGAACTGCAGCAAGAATGCTTAAGGCAATGTCGCCTGGAACTGCCAGGATAAAGCAGTACAGGAACAGCGGCCATACACCGATTGGTGTGTTGATTACGTAATTGCAGATTACATAATAGTAGATCATGCCGCATGCATAGACTACCAGAAGTCCTGCCAGGTTAGCTGTAAGATAGTGAAGAACGGTTTTCTTTTTCATATGTTCAGCCAGATATCCGGTTAAAAAAGTTCCGGCACAGAATCCGATCAGATAGCCAAAACTTGGTTTGAAGATATACCACAGACCGCCGCCTTCGCTGAAGATGGGAAGTCCTGCCAGTCCAAGGATTACATAAGCGATTACGGACAGGGAGCCTCTGCGGGAACCAAGCAGAAGACCAGCCAGCATTGTAAATAAATATTGCAGGGTAAAGGGAACTACCGGAATGGGAATCTTGATAAATGCGCCCACAGCAATCAGGGCGGTGAACAGTCCGCAGTAGATGATAGATTTTGTTTTTGTCATTTGTAAACCTCCTGAATCATTACGGTTCACAATTATAAAAGATAAAAAATAATGTGTCAACTAAAAAATATATATAGTTAACAAATGCAATGACGGTGGTGTTCAGAATGATAGAAGTTGTTGCTTGACGGAGCCAGGGAGACTGCGATATATTCAGAGAAGAATGAGATGAAATGCAGGCTTTACTGATTGATATAGAAGGATGGGAGATACAGATGGAACGGTTGTTAAAACAGATAGAAGCGTATAAGCCATGTAATGAGCAGGAAGAGAAAGACCGGGAATTGTTGATTCAATGGATCAGAAGTGGAATGGATATTGTGACCAGAGCCAATGAGACCGCGCATCTGACTGCATCAGCATGGGTGGTAAGCCCGGATCGGAAGCATGTGCTCATGGCTTACCACAATATTTATAACTCCTGGGCATGGCTGGGTGGTCATGCGGACGGGGAATGGAATCTTCAGAAAGTGGCGATCCGGGAAGTGGAGGAAGAAAGCGGGCTTTCACAGGTCACACCACTACAGGAGGCACCGGTTTCACTGGAGATTCTGACTGTGGATGGTCACTGGAAGCGTGGAACATACGTGGCTTCTCATCTTCATCTGAACGTTACCTATCTTATGGAAGCAGATTCCAGGAAACCAATACGTAAAAAGCCGGATGAAAACAGTGCGGTTGCATGGATCCCGGTGGAAGAGATCGGGGAAAAATCTACGGAACCTTGGTTTGTGGAACATATTTATTCTAAACTCTGTAAGAAAGCATTGACTTTACAATAGATGTAGGGTTTAAAATCGGGAACAGAAGAAAGGAGTCTTTTGTACTTTTATGGAAAGAAATCTTACATCTGGAAGTGTATTTAAAAATATTGTGTATTTTTCTCTGCCTTATCTGTTGTCTTATTTTTTGCAGACTCTGTATGGTATGGCAGATTTGTTCATTATTGGTCAGTTTGAAGGTGTGGCAAGCACTACTGCAGTATCCATTGGAAGTCAGGTTATGCATATGATCACGGTCATGATCGTAGGACTTGCCATGGGATCAACAGTCATCATTGCGCAGGCGATCGGAGGCGGTGATAAGAAAAAGGCCTCCCAGACAGTGGGTAATTCCGTGACCTTGTTCCTGGGACTGGCGATCGTACTGGCAGTCGTGCTGGTGACGTTGGTATCCCCAATTGTGTCGGTCATGTCCACTCCGGCGGAAGCAGCAGATGGAACGAAACTGTATCTGACCATCTGCTTTATCGGGATTCCGTTTATCACTGCTTATAATGTGATCAGTTCCATTTTTCGCGGACTGGGAGATTCTAAGAGTCCCATGTGTTTTATTGCAGTAGCATGCGTGGTAAATATTGCCCTTGACTATCTGTTTATGGGATATTTTCATCTGGGACCGGCAGGAGCAGCACTGGGTACCACAATGTCTCAGGCATTCAGTGTGGTGCTGGCGCTCATTGTGATCATAAAGAAGCAGTCTGGCATCACTTTACAGAAAAGTGACCTGCGCCCGCAGAAAGCCGTGATGGGACAGCTGTTACAGATCGGTATCCCGGTGGCATTGCAGGATGGGTTTATCCAGATCGCGTTTATTGTCATTACTATTATTGCAAATCGCAGAGGTTTAAGTGCGGCCGCAGCTGTTGGTATTGTGGAGAAGATCATCAGCTTTTTATTCCTTGTACCGTCTTCTATGCTCTCTACAGTGTCAGCACTCGGTGCTCAGAATATTGGTGCTGGAAAATATGATAGGGCCAGGAAAACCCTTCGCTATGCATTGATGATCGCAGTAGGATTTGGCATAATCGTATCCATCGTGATCCAGTTTATTGCAGAGCCCGTAGTAGGACTTTTTACAACAGATGAAGTGGTGAAGACAATGGGAGGTCAGTATCTGCGAGGTTATATCTTTGACTGCGTATTTGCCGGTATGCATTTCAGCTTCAGCGGGTATTTCTGCGCATATGGAAGATCAGAATTTTCTTTCCTGCACAACATTACCTCTATCTTGCTGGTGAGGATTCCGGGCGTGTATCTGACATCCAAGCTGTTCCCGGCAAGTTTGTTTCCTATGGGAATCGCAACGGTCTGTGGATCACTGTTATCCGTGATCATTTGTCTGAGTGTGTTTGTATGGCTGGAAAAGCATGGATGGGAGAGAAAACATCGGAATGGAAGATAAAAAATTATTTTGGATCAGTGATGTGGCAAAGATGTTCCATGTCAGTGCAGGAACCCTGCGACATTATGAACAGGCGGGATTGCTGGCACCGGAATATACGGATCCCGACACCGGATATCGCTACTATGGAATCCGGCAGTTTGAAGTGCTCAATACGATTCGATATCTGCGAGTATTGGATCTGCCTCTTTCACAGATCGCTGAGTTCCTTCAGAACCGGGATACAGATGTGATCGAGGAAAAATTGGAAAAACAGAAAGCCCTGATTCAACAGAAAAAGCGGGAACTGGAGATTATGGAACGAAAGATCGATCATCGGATCGAGCAGATCCGAGATGCCAGATGCTCCAGATTAGAAGAAATTCAGTTGAAAATATTTCCGGAGACACGTATGGTTCTCTTAAGAGATCCGGTGCGGCCAAGATCCTATCTGGATCTGGAAATCGCTATCCGGCAGATGCAAAAAGGACAGTCGGAGGCACAGGTATTTTTAGGAAAAGTCGGTGTGGGAATTTCTAAAGAGCATTTAAGAGAAGGAAGTTTTGAGGTATATGACTGGGTCTTCCTGATCCTGGATGAGGAAGACCATTATGATGGGCAGACAGAGCTGCTGCCTTCCATGGAGTGCGCAACGATCCGCTTCCGCGGCGGACATACAGAAGCACCACGGTACTATCAAATGCTTCTTAACTTTTTGAAGGAGAAGCATCTGATGCCGGCGGGCTTTTCTCAGGAAATCACATTGATCGATGACGGAATGACCAGTGATCCTGAAAAATTTGTGACTGAGATTCGGTTGCCGGTTTGCACGGCGATGAATCGATAAATTACATTAAGCAGAGCATCTTCCGAACTGAGAAACCAGCATGGTTTTATGAGTGTTAAAACAACAAGAAGTAAAAAAATGTCAAGGGTTGATTGATTGAAAAATCTGATTGACAAAAAACTAAAAGTATCATAAAATAAAACTAACATCTGAGATTCTTATGCATAAGCATATCCGGCGATTCGCCGAGTTTTCAGAAGGAAAAAACTGAATAAAGGCGAGCTGGATATAATGAGCGAAAGTGAGTCAGAGAGAACTTGCTCTCTCTTGACGAACGGTGAAATTATAGAGTGATAAAATCACGATATGCTGAAAGCAGAGGCAATTATGAAATATTTTCCAGAATCGCCGAAGGGGGATTATGGGAAAAAAGGAACCAATATATGCCATACACCAGATGAACGTCTGCTGGAACTGAAAGAAAATGTACAAAATGAAGATGGAGGAATCAATATGTGTGGAGCCGTAGATCAGATGATTGCACAGGGAATGGAGCGTGGACTGGCGCAGGGAACAGAACGTGGAATAAAAAATCTGATAGAAGTATGTCAGGAACTGGGCACATCATATGATAATGTGCAGTTTCAGGTGGAAATGAAATACAATCTGAGTCAGGAAGAAGCGGAAAGATATATGAAACAGTATTGGAAATAGATTCGGAGAGGAGGAGTCTTATGGCAGATAACAGGAAAATGATAGCAGCAGGTGTGGTCTTGGTCGGAGTATTACTGGCAATGACCGCCTGTGCAAGGTCAGAAACTTCTTTCAAGTTTCATCCGGCGTTGGGAATCTGCGATGCAGAGGAGGAACTATATGAAGCGAAAAATCCGATGCAGGAACTGGATACGGAATATGGAAGTGCCACGATGGAATATGTTGTCTGGAAGGATGGATTCCTTTATGTGAAAATAGTTGCAGATTATTCATCAGATGCAGATGACTGGGAGCAGGCAGATCAGTTCCTGAGTGTACAGGATGAGGAGAAAAGTAAACTAACATCACTTTCCCGGTATTGCAATTATGATGAGGAACAGAAACAACTGACCATAGAGCAGGAGTACCGAAGCATCACTCCTCAGGGTCAATATGTGCTGGAGCTGTTTGATCAGACAGCAACGATTCATATGACATCAGTACCAGAGTATAACAGCCTGAAAGAGATTGGAACACCGGTAACACACAATGGACGGACATGGGTATTTCAGGGAACCTTGGAGGATGACGAGACTCTCAAGTTGCATGCGTGGGGAACTTCAGACGATATCTGGCAGATGGGACGACCGATGAAAGAACCGGTGACACCGGAAGACGTGAAAAAGGATGGATTTATTCAATGGAAACAGTCAGGTATTGAAGGAAGCAGTAGTTTTGAGGCAACGGTGAAGGTATCAGAAGACACCGAATATGAACTGAAGATTCCGGGTGTTTCTTTGGTGGCGGATATGGGAGAAAATGGACCAATCGCGGAAGTGCCTGTTCCGGCGGTGGATGGAACAGAAGATGTTGATGTATCCTTTTTTGTTGGAAAAGACACCTACCACATTGGAAAAGTCGAGCGCAGGAAAAAAGAAAGTCAGGATGATGACGGAAAAAATAAGGTTTCGACAGAAGTGATCCTCTATGTAGAGCCAGAAAATCTGGAGAAAGATACAGAGCTGTTATCAATCAATGCGAGCTGGGGTGAATTGAAATCTCAGGGAGATCCAACAACATTTTCGCTGAAAGGAAGCACATTTCCACCTGCGATGTACGTAGATGGAGAACTTGCAGAACTTCGGCAGGAACTGACACTTACATACTCCGAAGCAGAGAGGGTTCCGGAGATTGTGGCGGTCAGGATCGACAAATTAGGAAAAGTATGGAATCAGGAATATCATTGTAAAATAAAGTGAGGCGGAAGGGAGTTGCTTTGAGGTGAGGCAGCTCCTTGTTTCTCATTATAATTTTAAATAAGTAATTGACAAACAACTAAAAGTGTCATAGAATAATACTAATATCTGAGATTCTTATGCGTAAGCATATCCGGCGATTCGCCGAGTTTTCAGAAGGGAAAAACTGAATAAAGGCGAGCTGGAGAGTTTGAAAATAGGGGCACAATATTATATATTTTCCAGAATCGTCGAAGGGGGATTATGGGAAAAAAAGAAGAACCGATGATTGCCTATTATGAAGATGCAAGACATTTTGCATGGCTGGTCAATGGATGGATCTGTCAGGGAGAGAAAGAAATCGATGAGGCACAGATTAAACCGAAAAATATTCGTCTGACAGGAAAGACTGGAAGCGGAAGAACGGCCAGAATGAGAAGCCGCTACCGGGATGTATTTAAAGAGATCGGGAAAGTTAAAATAGTTCTTATGATTGGAACAGAACTTCAGTCATTTGTAGACTAGAAAACCATACCGGAGATTGAAAATATCGAAGAAGATACCTATGACGTAATGTGGAACTTCTTGGACAAACGAATGCTGGAACTAAAAGAAAATGTACAAAATGAAGATGGAGGAATCAATATGTGTGGAGCCGTAGATCAGATGATTGCAGAAGGAATGGAGCGTGGACTGGAACAGGGAATGGAACGCGGTCTTAAGCAAGGAATGGAGCGTGTTGCACAGGAAAAGGTATGGGGAATCAGAAATATGATAGAAGTATGTCAGGAACTGGGAGGAACATATGATAATACTCAGTTTCAGGTGGAAATGAGATATCATCTGAGCCAGGAAGATGCTGGGAAATATATGAAGCAATACTGGAAATAAGAAGAATGGGACATAGTGAAAAATATGGAAGTATTTGTAACAGATCAATGGGTGAAAAATGATCAGATGAAATTCATGTTTGACAGACTGAAAACGTATTCGGACAATAATTTGATGTCAATAAATATGGAAAAATTTTTTCATCTGTTCGAGCCGCCTTTTAAAGAGGTGTGTGACTGCATCATAATCACAGATTCGGATGTGTCGAATATAGAAGAGAATTTTGATAACATATTGAAAATGTATATGGACAGAACTGGATATGAAGCAAGCAATACGGAAACGCGGATAAATGATTACTTCACCAGTGAAATATCTGTATTGGATGGTTTGAAAATAGCCATGCTGTTAGTAGATAACTGGAAAAGAAAAATAAAAGAGCTTGTGCCGAATACACCAATTTGTTTTATCTTATCTGCTGGAGATAATCATGTAGAATTGCGGTTTCATAAAGTGAGAAAAAATGAACAAATGTGGTTGGATACTGATTTAAGCAAATACAAAGATGAAGCTGTAGCTTATAGGATAATTTAGATAGTGCATACAGTGAAAGGAACTGGATATGAGTTATGATGTCAATATAATTGCCATAAATCAAAAAAAATCCTTGTCATTTTAAGAGTGAAACAAGTTTATTATTGCATAATGAGGTAGAACACAGAGAAGTACATAGATATGCTTATTTTTGACCTTTTTTCTCAAACACTAACGGAATATTGTATCCAGTAGTAGAAGAGCTTGATGATGATTTTTTTGCATGCTTTAATTTCTGTGATTCATTATTTGAAGAACCAGATGTTCAGGGTGTGCAAATCTCCTTGTGGATTTCTGTAGAAGCTAAAGATGATTTAACTCCTTTGCTTATAAGAGAAGATGTTAAAAATGAATTTTTGAAAATTATAAAACATGTTTTGCTTAGTTCCCCAGACCATAGGATTTTATTTCAGAGTCGATATCAATGTTCTGAAAAGGAAATTGTAATAGGTACGATATCTTTTGAAGAATTTAAAACTATGTTATTAAGTTCTCAAATATTGTTTGATGTGTGCTATATAATAGAAGAATGCTGAAATGAAAGAGATAATTGGGAGAAAAAACGATATACGAGGTGTGGTGAGTCAGTTGATAGAAATAATCCGTAAATACACAAGTCAGATTTGTACGACAATTTTTATTATTATGATTCTGGTATTTATGATATTCATGACAAGAGTGAATATCAGATACGATAAGACACCAGCGATAGATGATAATGCCCGCCTGGAAACTCTGACTGGAATTGTATCATCAGATTATGCGAATGTTTCGCAAAGATCGTTTACAATCAAATGTGGCGAATACGATTACTATTCTGGTGGAGAAACATTGGATGATATCAACCAGAAGTATGATTTGAATCTTGATTATGGCGATAGTATAACCGCAGAGTGTGAAGTGTTTACTTATGAAATTTTTCCTGCAGAGATAACGATTCTTTCGGTAAGTACAGATTGAAGGATTGGAAACCTGTCATACAACTTGTATACGTTTCTCAGATAAAATATTTCAAATCGGTAAATTGGATATTTTGACAGGAGAACGAGCATGAGGAAAGAAGAGCAGAGATACAGAAAAAGATTAAAAACACTTTTTATAATTGATTTTTTGATTGTGGCAGTTCCAATTATATTTTTTCTGGTAGTAAAAACATCATTTGTATTTGGGGTTCTGACGAATGACACGGAATATTCAGATGCAAGGTATGAGAATGCTTATATTGATCTTGCAGAAGGTGAAATGTCAGGAGAGAATGTTGCTCGTCTCGGATACACTTTACAGGAGTTAAACGAAAAATTTTCGGGAAAGTATGAATTCGGAGACAGGGTAATCCTTTATCATTGGCAGGATTGGAGTTTGATATGTCCGGTATATTTTAAGCCTATTTTTATTATAAAGGTACCAGAGTGGTTGTAGAGAAAAGTTGGACGTTCAGAGATTTTGAGTGGTGGGAAAGACACAGATGAGTCAGAAATTTAACAGTTATGATGATTATAAATTATATGGTAAAAAATTTTGGATGCTGTCATTAATCTTGTTTGTTGTAAATGGATTTCTCCTTGGAGCTTTAAGAATCAGTGTATCAGACAACTGCGCTATACCAACAAGATTGATATTTCTGATTTTGGTAATATCGTATATAAAGATATTGGGTGTATGGATAAGAACCCTGAATAAACTTCTGAATGGTGTTTCAAAAAAATATTTAAGAAAAACGACTTGGAGTGTGATTATCTATTGGGAAATTATAGTTCTTTCGATTCTTATTTCTGGAAGCATAAAGGAAACAGATCTGATTGTTTGTTCAGGAATCATAGTCGGAGAAGGAATACTATTTTTACTTATAAGAGGATTTTATTATATAGATATAATGGAAAAATATCATCCACATGCAATAAATATGGATTCATATCCCATTGATCTTTACAGTGCTGATGAGAAAAAAAGACAAATCTCTGATAATTTGGATAAGATTCAGGAGACAACTCATAATACTGAAGTTTTGAAAGCACTGGAATTAAGACGAGCTATGGTTTTGATAATAGTACATGCAGAAGTTCCTGTTTTTACAATGTTCAATCTGGGATGTCTTGGATTGATAAAATAAAGGAAATGGAGGTTTATTTGAAAGTGGGGTGATTGACGTGCTATGAAAGAAGCAGCAAAGAGACTTCTTGTTGTGATGTAATAAGTTGATGAAGGAGGGCAGCATATGAAAAAATTCATGAGAACAGCAGTGGCAATGATCTGTATGTTAAGTATTTCTGTGGGATCGGCAGGAATGGTCGTGTATGCAGCAGGAGAGAATCAGCAGAAATCAGTGTATTATGAAGAATATAAAAAAATTGTGGAGGAAGTATCTTCAGATACAGATGTAGAACTTACTCTTTTACCTGCAGAAGATTTTGCGGATGAAGACTGGAGAACACCTGATGAATTTGAAAAAATTGTGAAAGCATTTGCTATGGCAGAGATTGCAGTGAATAAAAATGATGACATGGCGGATTTAGTATCTGAGACCAGATATGCTGTCACAGCATCGAAGAATGTAAGCTTTACAGTTGAAAATACTGCCGATATCATGATTAAAATCAAAGCAGATTTCAGTACACAATATCATGCTGAAAGACAGTATATTTCAATGGTAAGTAATATCAGTTCGAGTAAAGCCACTGATACTGGGACATGGCAGGAGACGGGAAGTAATTACCTGTTGATTGATGCGGGAAGAACAGCTCAGATTTCTGTGTCAGGCAATATTTCATATGGTGGTGTAAGTCAGGAGAAAATTATCACTGTCGAGTTTTATTGTGGCGCGACTGGTGGTGTATCCTGAGGCAGGAAGTTTTGTAACAGAGTATAATATGATCCGTTGTGGATAGATCTCTTCAGTAGAAACCTCCGCAGTTACAGACACATAATCGCCATATGACAGATCTGAACCGAATTTTTCATTGAGTTCAGCCAACGTCATGCCACAGTCGTAGTCTGCTGTATTTGTGTGAAGATACACGCTGTTATACGTGGAATCGTTTAGTTTCGGGTCTGGCAGCGTGTTTTCGATGGTGCCATACATAATTTCTCTGTTTTGTGAATCGTCGGTTTCTTCAATTAGTTCCGAAGTGGGAGCGCTGCCTGAAAATAAAAGAAACAGCACTGCGAATATAAAAACAAAAGCAATCAAAATATAAACAAATTTTTTCATCTGTAAATACCTCAAGTGGAACAAGATTTCTGTAATTATGATAACATGACCACGATGAAAGAGACAAGGATGTAATAAGAGAATATGTTTGTGGAAACTATTGTTTTTCCTCAAGCAAGAGAATATACTAAGAGAACCGCAATCATCACATTTTACATGGAGGAAAATACAATGGACAAATTCATTCCCATCGACAAGCAGTCGAAGAAGAAGCAAAAAGAATTTTATGCGAAACAGAGAGGAACCTGGGGGACGTTCAATCCGGTGACCAGAACTGTTCCAAACGGGAAAGCCTACAACCGTAACAAGTTAAAACAGGAAGATCGCAGAAGCGGCAGATTATCTTATGGAAAACAAGATAGTCTGCCACTTTTTGTATGGTTGTCGATAGAGGTGGCGTGTGAAAATTGTCCAACATCAGATTCACTTTATCTCCACTTGCTTCTTGACACTACAGTGTGAAAAGCGTATCATAAAGCAAGATAAAGTCATCGCAGACATGGTCTATACACATAGGAAAGGAAGTAAAATGTGATGGAAAAGAAAAACATTGACTGGGGCAGCTTAGGTTTTGCCTATATGCCGACCGATAAGAGATTTGTTGCCAACTATAAAGATGGAGCATGGGATGAGGGAACCTTAAGTGATGATCCGATGATCACCATGAGCGAGTGTGCATGTGTACTTCAGTATGCACAGACCTGTTTTGAGGGAATCAAAGCCTATACAACTGAGGATGGAAGAATCGTGACCTTCCGCCCGGACCTGAATGCAAAACGTATGGCAGATTCTGCAAAAAGACTTCAGATGCCGGTATTTCCGGAGGATCGTTTCGTGCAGGCTGTTGTTGATGTAGTACAAGCAAATGCAGCTTATGTTCCGCCTTATGGCAGTGGAGCTACGTTGTATATTCGTCCGTATATGTTTGGAATCAATCCGGTTATCGGTGTAAAACCGGCAACTGAGTATCAGTTCCGTATCTTCGTAACACCGGTTGGACCGTACTTCAAGGGCGGTGCAAAGCCGATCACTATCCGTGTATCTGATGTGGACCGTGCAGCACCTCATGGAACCGGAGATATCAAAGCCGGTCTTAACTATGCAATGAGCCTTTACAACATTGTAGATGCTCACAATAAGGGATTCGATGAGAATATGTATCTTGATCCGGCTACCAGAACCTATGTTGAGGAGACTGGTGGAGCTAACTTCATCTTTGTGACCAAGGATGGCAAGGTAGTAACTCCGAAGTCCAACAGTATTCTTCCGTCTGTAACCCGTCGTTCTCTGATGTATGTTGCAAAAGAGTACCTGGGACTGGAAGTGGAAGAGCGCAAGATTGCAAAAGACGAACTGAAAGATTTCGCAGAGGCTGGTCTGTGCGGAACCGCAGCAGTTATTTCCCCGGTTGGAAAGATCGTAGATCATGATACCGAGATCTGTCTGCCGAGTGGTATGGAAGAGATGGGACCGATCACCAAGAAGCTGTATGATACCCTGACTGGTATCCAGATGGGTCGTATCAAAGCTCCGGAAGGATGGATCAAAGAGATCCTGTAAGATCATAAGATCACAGAATGATGATAAGGGACAGGCCGTTTTCCGGTGCTGTCCCCTTTCGTATCTATGGATAGACTTGACGGAAAGGGAATGAACATGAAAAAAGGACTTGTATTGGAAGGCGGAGCCATGCGGGGAATCTATACCGCTGGTGTGCTGGATGCATTTCTGGAGCAGAATATCACGGTGGACGGTGTCATCGGAGTCTCTGCAGGTGCGGTACATGGATGCTCTTATGTGTCTGGACAGCATGGAAGAAGCATCCGCTACTATCTGAAATATATGAAGAATCCCCGGTTTATGAGCTTTCGCTCATTGTTGAAGACAGGAAATCTGGTAGAGACGGAGTTCAGTTATCATGAACTTCCAGATCGTCTGGATGTATTCGACCGAAAAGCATTTGCAGAGTCACCTATGGATTTTTATGTGGGTTGTACCAATGTGGAGACAGGGAAACCGGAATATATTCTGTTGGACACGATGGATGAAATCGATTATATGCGTGCGTCTGCTTCAATGCCGATGGTTTCGCAGATCGTGGAAGTAGGAGGCATGAAGCTGCTGGATGGAGGTGTGGCGGACAGTGTGCCGATCAGGGCATTTCAGCAGATGGGCTATGAGAAAAATATCGTGGTGCTGACCAGACCTGCTGGTTATCGGAAGAAGAAATCTTCTATTGGTCCGGCGAAATGGATATATCGGAAATATCCGGCATTTGTAAAGGCCATGGAGGAGCGCTATAAGGTTTACAACGAAACGATGGATCAGATTGAGGAGATGGAGAAGTCAGGAGAGATTTTCGTGATCCGTCCAAGCCGTGACCCGCAGATCGGTCGCATGGAGAAAAATCCGGAAAAAGTGAAAGCGGTCTATGACCTGGGATATAAAGATGCCTGTGCACAGATGGAGGCACTTAAAGCATGGCTCTGATTCCCGTATTTTTTGAACATTTGCATGGCTCTGAATGGTTATATGAATTTTAAGAAAAATTTCATTGTATTTTCACAGGGTTCGTTTACAATAGGTTCATAGATTTAATGTAAATAGAATACATTATGTGAAAATAAAGGGGAAATTTTATGAGAGAGAAATTTTATCGTTTTATGCAAGGAAGATATGGTGTGGATCAGTTATACCGATTTATCTTTTTTCTGGCACTGGTATTGATGATTATCAACACCTTTTTGAGAAATCCGATGCTGAATCTGGTCGTCTATGCACTTCTGATCCTGGATATTTTTCGGATGCTGTCAAAAAATCACAGTGCAAGATATGCGGAAAATCAGAAATATCTGCAGCTGACTGCAAAATTCCGTTACTGGCTGGATCAACAGAAAAAGCTCTGGCAGGAGAGAAAGTATCATCATATTTACACTTGTCCAAAATGTAAACAGAAGATCCGGATTCCAAAAGGAAAAGGAAAGATCATGGTGCGCTGCCCGAAATGTCATTTTGAGTTTCAGAAGAGAAGCTAAGCGCCTATGTTCGGATATATTATTGTACACAAACCGGAACTGAAGGTCCGGGAATATGAGACCTACAAAGCAAGCTACTGTGGTCTGTGCAGAAGTCTGAAGAAGCGTCATGGACGAATCGGGCAGATGACTTTGAGCTATGACATGACATTTCTGGCACTTTTGCTGACAGGACTTTATGAGCCGGAGACCATTACTGGCTGTGAACGTTGCATTGCGCATCCGGTAAACCGGCATCATTTTCGGCAGAATCAGTATTTTGACTACGCGGCGGACATGAATGTGCTTCTTACCTTTTATAAATGCCTGGATGACTGGCAGGATGAGAAGAAGTTATGGGCAAGAATCTTTTCCTGGATGCTTATGCCAAAGATGAAGAAGATCAGGAAGCTTTACGGAGAAAAAGCACAGATGACAGCGGACAACCTGAAGGCACTCCGTGAACTGGAAAAGAAAGACATTTGTGATATTGATAAAAGTGCTGGATTTTTCGGAAGGATTATGGCAGAATTGTTTGTATGCCGCGAAGATGAATGGGCGGAGAAGTTAAGAAAGATGGGCTTTTATTTTGGAAAGTTCATTTATCTGATGGATGCCTATGAGGATATTGAAGAGGATCTGAAACAGAATCGATACAATCCTCTGGCAGAGTTATACGGGCAGGAATCTTTTGAGGAGAACTGCCAGCAGATTCTGAAGATGATGATGGCGGAGACTTCCCGTGTGTTTGAACAGCTTCCCATTGTGGAAGAGGTGGAAATTCTTCGGAATATATTGTATGCAGGAGTCTGGAGTCGATATGGTCAGATTCGCTGCAGTAGAAAGGGTACAGATAAAAAGGAATGATGATGGATCCATATGAAGTTCTGGGTGTGTCCCGGAACGCATCGGATGATGAGATAAAAAAAGCATATCGGACACTGAGTCGAAAATACCATCCAGATGCCAATGTGAATAATCCCAATGCTGCTCAGGCGGAGGAGAAATTCAAGCAGGTTCAGGCAGCCTATGATCAGATCATGAAGGAGAAGGAACAGGGCTACAGCGGATATGGCAGTACCAATGGCTACGGTGGATACGGAAACGCCGGAGGCTATGGCGGCTTTGGCGGCTATGGAAGTGCCGGTGGATTCGGCGGTTACGGAGGAGCTTCCAGTGCAGGTCAGAATGATGAATATACCATGCATCTGAATGCTGCAATGAACTACATACGGGCAGGCAAGTATAATGAAGCACTGAATGTGCTTTCCGGCATGGGACAGAAGACTGCCAGATGGTATTATTTAAGTGCGATTGCCAACAATGGACTTGGCAACAATGTAGTGGCATTGGATCACGCCAGGCGGGCAGCTTCCATGCAGCCGGGAAATATGGAGTACCGGGCACTTGTACAGCAGCTGGAAGGTGGAAGTGGATGGTATGATCAGATGAGCACTCCATACGGCGGTATGAGTGTTATGGGAAATGATTTCTGCTGCAGACTTTGTCTGGCGAACATGTTATGCAATTTGTGTTGCTTCGGTGGACGGGGCGGAATGCTCTGCTGCTGATGCCGCAGAAACTTGAGGAGAAGAAGAAAATTACAGTATACGGACAGGATGAGAAAAAAATGAGCTTTATGATCGATAGAACTTGTCAGAAAGCGGCGTTCTTGCTGGGAACGGCGCTTATGCTTGGTACAGGACTTGTGACTTCAGATGTGCTGAATGTATATGCAACGGAGGCTGTTGACCCGGCTGCGGCTGCTCAGCCGACTGATCCAGCAGCTACAGCAGATCCGAATGCAGCGGCACAGCCAGCAGTTGATCCGGCAGTGGCACAGCCCATGGATCCCAATGCGGTCACACAACCGGCGGATCCAAACGCGGCCGCAGACCCCAATGCAACGACAGATACAACGACTACAACACAGCCGGCTGCACCGAAGAAGCAGGCGGTAGTATTGACAGAACAATTAAAAAAGGATATTGAAAACTCCCATGCGCCCGGGGCAAAGGACGCGATCATCAATGGATATTTAAGCCTTCTGAACAAAGAGTATATTCTGAAAGATGAACTGGATATTGATCTGGTCAGTGTGGGCAATGGTCATCAGTTGGAGCGCAGATCTGCAAAAGAAATCACACAGATGATGAAAGATGCGAAAAGTGTTGGTATGCGGATGAATCTGACTTCTGCATATCGTACATATATGAAACAGGTATATTTATTTAAAAATAAAATTGAACGTCTGGAACGGGAGGGGTACAGTCATGAAAAGGCTGTCAAAGAAGCCGGAACGGTCGTTGCTGTACCGGGAACCAGTGAACATCAGCTGGGACTGACTCTTGACTTTGTGACAGGCAGTTACAAAAATCTGGACGAAGGAATTCGGAATACCAAGGAATACCAGTGGACAGAAAAGCATGCCTGGGAATATGGCTATGTGATCCGTTATCCCAAGGATAAGTCTGCGATTACGGGTATTATTTCCGAACCATGGCATCTGCGGTATGTGGGAATCCCGGCGGCACAGCTGATGACGGAGCAGGATCTGTGCCTGGAAGAATTTTTGGGGGTGGCGTATGATGACCAGAGAGATGGAATTTCGTATGGAGCGGGCTGGATTAATACAGGTCGGTGATCAGGTACGATTAAAGGAAGACGCAGCCAACACTATGGCAGGTGTCATGTATTATTATACGATCCGTGATGCCATTGCCATGTCCAATAACACAAAGAAAAAACTGAACAGTCTGGAAGGTGTGGTCACAAAGATCGAGGCCAGTGAGAGCTATTGGACCGTGACTGTGAAGATTGATGAATAGACGAGGAGAGAAGATATATGCCAATCAGAATACAGAATGATTTGCCGGCAAAAGAAATACTGGAAAAAGAAAATATTTTCGTTATGGATGAGAGCCGTGCACTCAGCCAGGAGATCCGACCACTGAAAGTAGGAATCCTGAATCTGATGCCGCTGAAGGAGGATACAGAGCTTCAGCTTCTCAGAAGTTTTTCCAATACACCATTGCAGGTGGATGTGACATTTATTACAGTAAGCAATCATGAATCTAAAAATACAGATAAGAGCCATCTGAACAAGTTTTATCAGACCTTTGAAGAAGTTCGTAAAAAGAGATTTGACGGTCTGATTATCACCGGTGCACCGGTGGAACAGATGAAGTTTGAAGAGGTGGATTACTGGACAGAGCTTCGGGAGATCTTTGCCTGGTGTGAGTCACACGTGACATCTACACTGTATATCTGCTGGGGAGCACAGGCAGCACTTCATTATTACTATGGTCTGGAGAAAGTGCTGCTGCCAAAGAAACTGTTCGGACTTTATACACATAAGGTGCTGAATCGGAAAGAACCGCTGGTCAGAGGATTTGACGATTATTTTGTAGCACCGCATTCCCGCCATACTGCGATCCCGAGAGAAGACATTGCAGCATGCGAGGATCTGAAGATCATGGCAGAATCAGAAGAAGCAGGTGTATTTCTGTGTATGGCAGAAGGCGGAAAGAAGATCTTCGTCATGGGCCACCCGGAATATGACCGGATCACTCTCCAGAAGGAGTATGAGCGTGATAAGGCGAAGGGACTGCCTATTGATCTGCCGAAAAATTATTTCCCGGATGACGATGATTCCAGGCGCCCGGCTCTGCAGTGGCGTGCTCATGCAAATACCCTGTACACCAACTGGTTAAATTATTACGTATACCAGCTGACACCATATATATGGGAAGATGATAAGTAAACAAAATGCATATATCGCGGGTGGCTGCAGACAGTGACATTTAAAGGAGAATCATTATGATGGATCGAATCGACTTGTTTCATCTGCCTTTTTATAAAAAAGAAGCATTTACCGGTTCAGACCGGGGAATCCGGTTCTGGATCGGCAAAGTGACGGTGGGAGAGGAAGAAGAGGCGCAGGATTATCTGCGTGTAACCGTTTGGCCGGAGCCATATGCATGGAAGCATACGCCGGACGAACAGAAGATCAGTAAAGATTTTGCGTTTTCAGAAGAAGGACTGGATGAAATCTATGAGTGGCTTCTGGGGGATGGAAGAAAACTGATTATGGAGAGCTGATGTGAGAAGTTCCTTTTGTACATCTAAATTGAAAAATGGAAGGCATATAGCCTTCCATTTTTCATCGCAAACACATTTTATACAACAAAAGGATTTTCTCCTGATATTGACTTTATGAGTATATAATAGTATAGTTTTATAGATAAGTAAAATTCATTTTTTTCATGTTTGAAATGAAAAATATTCAAGGAGAAGAGAAAGATATGACTTTATTAGCCTATCAGGTATTTCTGGCAGTGGTGGAACAGGAAAGCTTTCAGAAGGCTGCACAGGTTCTGAATCTGACACCGTCAGCCATCAGCCATGCGGTGGCTTCCATGGAGACGGAATTGGGATCAGCGCTGTTTATCCGAAGTAAGCAGGGCGTGTATCTGACTAATTATGGAAAGGAATTGTTTCCCTATATTAAAAATGTGCAGAACAGTGAGGAGTATTTCCAGCAGGCGGTGGCACAGATTGGTGGTATGGAAAAGGGTGTTGTTAGGATCGGTACCTTCAACAGTGCCTGCGTAGAATGGATGCCAAGTCTGCTCAGAGGTTTTGAAAAGGATTATCCGAATATTCGAATTGATATTTATCAGGGAAGTTATGATGATGTATATCAGTGGCTGAAGGATGGAATCGTAGATCTGGGATTCCTTTCATCCACCAGTGCAGGAGATCTGTCCTGTACACCTATCTATCAGGACAAGATCATCTGCGTGGCACCGCAGGGCTTCAAGACTGAGAATGAAGGATATATTACCATTGAGGAACTGAAAAAACAGCGTTTTGTAACCCAGAGGGAAGGCTGTGACGCAGATGTGAATCATGTGATGAACAAGTATGACCTGCCAGGTGGAGGCGGAAGCTACATTGCAGATGATATGTCCGCAGTATCACTGGTCATGGGTGGTTTTGGCGTCTGCCTTATGCCGGAGCTGGTGATCCGGAATATTCCGTTTCCTGTAGAAGTGATCCCGCTGGAAGTAGAGGAAAAGAGAACCATTGTACTGGCCTATGTGAGGTCTGATGTACTGGCACCGGCAGTACAGAAGATGCAGAGTTATATTTTAGAGAGCTTTCAGAAGAAAGCAGAGGAGGAGCAATAGATTATGAAATACAAGTACATATTTTTTGATCTGGATGGAACTTTGTGGGATTCCAGAGAAGGCATTACCAAAGGAGTGCAGTATGCACTTTCCAAAATGGGGATAGAAGAACCGGATCTGAAAAAACTGGAGCGGTTTATCGGACCGCCTCTGACAGAGTCTTTCCCGGAGTTTTATGGATTTACGTTGGATGAGGCAAGACAGGGAACTATTTATTACAGGGAGTATTTTGACAAGTATGGTATTCATCAGAATAAATTGTTTCCGGGAGTGAGAGAGATGCTTGATGCGCTTCATAAGGATGGCAGAATCCTGTGTACGGCATCTTCCAAGCCGGAGGTTCATGTACTGACGACGCTGCAAGCATTTGGCATTGATGGATGCTTTGATTATATCTGTGGAGGAAGTCTGGACGAGAGTCGCTGTGTAAAATACAAGGTGATAGAGGAACTGCTTCACAGATTGAATTTGCCAGAAGAAGAGATGGATAAGGTCCTTATGGTTGGAGACCGGAAACACGATGTGGAAGGAGCGGCTGTATTTCACATTCCGTGTCTGGGAAATGCCATGGGATTTGCGCCGGAAGGTGAGCTGGAGGCAGCTGGTGCGATTGGTGTGGTACACAGCATGAAGGAACTGACCGATTATATTCTTGCACATTAAGCAGAGTCTGTGTTATGATATGAAGTCGGGATAAATACGGAAAACAGGAGGAATAACCATGAAATGGAATAAATATACGTTGACAACAACGACCGAGGCAGAAGATCTGATCAGCAGCATGATGATGGATGCGGGAATCGAAGGCATCGAGATTGAGGATAAGATTCCACTTTCTGAGAAGGATAAATCCCAGATGTTCGTGGATATTCTTCCGGAAGGACCGGCAGATGATGGAGTTGCGAAGATCAGCTTTTATCTGGAGCCGGATCAGGACAATGTAGAGATGCTGGCAGCTGTCCAGAGAGGACTGGATGAGATCCGCAGCTGGGGCGTGGATGTGGGAGCAGCCACGATTGAGGCTTCTCAGACGGAGGATAAAGATTGGATCAACAACTGGAAGCAGTATTTTCATCAGTTCTATGTGGATGACATTCTGATCAAACCGTCATGGGAGGAACTGAAAGATGAAGACAAAGATAAACTTCTGATCCAGATCAATCCGGGAACTGCATTTGGCACCGGTATGCATGAGACTACACAGCTCTGCATCCGTCAGATCCGTAAATACCTGAAAGACGGAGACAGGATCCTGGATGTGGGAACCGGAAGTGGAATTCTGTCGATCGCAGCCTTGAAGCTGGGAGCAGGTTATGCACTGGGAACAGATCTTGATCCATGTGCAGTGACAGCAGTGAAAGAGAATATGGAAGTCAATGGTCTGAAGGAAGATCAGTATGATGTGATTCTTGGAAATATCATTGATGATCCGAAGGTGCAGAGTGAGGCAGGAGAAGAGGCATATGATATTGTCACTGCCAATATTCTGGCAGAGGTATTGCTGCCGCTGACACCAGTAGTGATCCATCAGTTGAAAAAAGGCGGTATCTACATTACTTCCGGTATTATAGATGATAAGGAAACGGTCGTTGTGGAAGCCGTGAAAGCAGCAGGACTGGAAGTGCTGGAAGTGACCCACCAGGGTGAGTGGGTATCTGTAACAGCCCGTAAGAATTAAGGAATGGAAGTATGTATCATTTTTTTGTAGAACCTTTTCAGATTCATGAAGAGCAGGAATATATTGAGATCCTGGGCGGAGATGTGAATCATATTGAAAATGTGCTGCGCATGAAGCAGGGAGAGGAACTGACGGTCAGTGATGGATTTGGTTCTGAATACCGGTGCAGTGCGCAGGAGTTTCTGCCAGAGACAGTAAAGGTAAAGATTCTGGAGAAGAGTCGGGTAAGTTCGGAGCTGCGTTCGGAGATTACCTTGTTCCAGTGTCTGCCCAAAGGGGATAAGATGGAACTGATCATTCAGAAGGCCGTTGAGCTTGGAGCATCAAGGATCGTTCCGGTGGCATCGAAACGCTGCGTAGTCAGGCTGGATGAGAAGAAAGCGCAAAGTAAGGTGAAACGCTGGCAGGCCATTGCGGAGAGCGCGGCCAAACAGTCCGCCAGGGCAGTCGTTCCAGAGGTGAAACTGCCGGTCAGCTACAGGGAGGCTATGAAGCTTTCCGAAGAACTGGATGTGAAACTGATTCCCTATGAGTGTGCAGATGAACTGTTGTCCGGCACGGAAGAGACTCCTATGGAGCGGACAAGAAATAGATTGAAGACCATTCTGCCGGGACAGTCCATAGGTATTATGATCGGACCGGAGGGTGGTCTTGAAAAAACAGAAGTAGAGCAGAGTATGGAGGCGGGATTTGCACCGGTGACCCTGGGGAAACGCATTTTGCGTACAGAGACAGCGGGTCTTTGTATCCTTTCGGTGCTCATGTTCCAGCTGGAGGAGTAATGTAAGATGGAAGCATATCTTGATAACTCGGCGACTACCAGATGTCTTGAAGAAGTGACGGACAAGATGGTGCATATTATGAGGGAAGATTATGGAAATCCTTCTTCTATGCATATGCGTGGAGTAGAAGCAGAAAAATATATCAAAGAGGCAAAAGCATTTTTTGCTTCAAATCTGAAGGTGAATGAGAAAGAAATCTACTTCACCT
This sequence comes from Hominiventricola aquisgranensis, assembly GCF_040096225.1. NCBI lineage: Bacteria > Bacillati > Bacillota > Clostridia > Lachnospirales > Lachnospiraceae > Hominiventricola > Hominiventricola aquisgranensis. Next base: position 93,065 of record NZ_JBBMFC010000003.1, read on the forward strand.
CTGGAGGAACAGAATCTAATAACCTGGCATTGATCGGATGTGCCATGGCGAACCGCAGAGCAGGTAATCATCTGATCACTACATCGGTGGAGCATGCATCTGTATTAAACACCATGAAATATCTGGAAGAGCAGGGGTTCCGTGTGACATATCTTCCGGTGGATGAAGATGGCAGGGTATCGCTGGATGCCTTGAAGGAAGCTATCTGCGAAGAGACGATTCTGGTATCCTGCATGTATGTGAACAATGAAGTGGGAGCTGTGCAGCCCATTGAAGAGATTGGAAAGATCATCAGGGAAAAGAATCCTGCGATCCTGTTTCATGTGGATGCGATTCAGGCTTATGGAAAATATCATATTTATCCGAATCGACAGGGAATTGATCTGTTGTCAGTCAGCGGTCATAAGATCCATGGACCGAAAGGTGTGGGACTTTTATATGTAAATAAGCGGGTGAAGATCCGTCCCATTCTGTTTGGCGGCGGTCAGCAGAACGGTATGCGTTCCGGTACGGAAAATGTGCCGGGAGATGCAGGAATGGCAGTGGCTGCCAAGTGCTGTTACGAAAACCTGGATGAGAAGATCGACCGCCTGTACGCATTGAAAGACCATTTTGTGGAAGGTGTGAAGAAGCTGCCAGATACGAGAGTCAACGGACGCACCGGAAGAGACAGTGCGCCGCAGATCGTCAGTGTCAGTTTTGCAGGAGTGCGCAGCGAAGTGCTACTGCATGCGCTGGAAGATAAGGGAATCTATGTGTCTGCAGGCTCTGCCTGCTCATCTAATAAACCTGCAGTGAGTCACACTTTATCCAGTATGCATCTTCCAAAAGAACTGCTGGGAAGTACGCTGCGGTTCAGTTTTTGTTTTGATACAACAGAGGAAGAAATCGATTACTGCCTGCAGGAACTTTCAGAGCTTCTGCCGGTTCTTCGCCGGTTTGTACGCCGGTGATCCAACAAGAGAAAGGAAAAATAAATGTTTCAGGCTTTTTTAATTAAATACGGTGAGATCGGCGTAAAAGGCAAGAACCGTTACGTATTTGAAAATGCACTGGTGGACCGCATGAAAGAAGTACTTGCGGAGACTGACGGTACATTTCATATTATCAGAGAACAGGGTCGTATCTATGTGGAGGCAGAAGGAAGCTTTGACTATGATGAGACCATTGAAGCACTGAAGAGAGTCTTCGGTATTGTGGGAATCTGTCCGGTGGTTCTGACAGAAGATCACGGGTTTGAGGCACTTTCTGAAACTGTGCTGGATTATATGCAGAAAATGTATGGTGATAAAACCATGACATTCAAAGTTATGACCCGTCGTGTCAATAAGCGTTTTCCGATGGAATCCATGGAAGTGAATGCAGAGCTTGGTGGACGGATCCTGGATCAGTTTCCGAACATGAAAGTGGATGTACATCACCCGGATGTGATTCTGCATGTGGAGCTTCGCCATAATATTGGTATTTATTCAGAGGTGATCCCAGGACCTGGAGGAATGCCGCTGGGAACCAATGGCCGTTCCATGCTGTTGCTGTCTGGTGGAATCGACAGCCCGGTAGCAGGCTATATGGTTGCAAAGCGTGGTGTATATATTGATGCGGTATATTTTCATGCACCGCCATATACCAGTGAGCGTGCAAAACAAAAGGTGGTAGATCTTGCCCGTCTGGTCTCCAGATACACAGGACCGATCCGCCTGCATGTGATCAACTTTACTGATATCCAGATGTACATTTATGAAAAGTGTCCTCATGATGAGCTGACGATCATTATGCGCCGTTATATGATGCGGATCGCACAGAAGCTGGCAATTGATACCGGCTGTCTGGCACTGATCACCGGTGAGAGTATCGGTCAGGTGGCAAGTCAGACTGTGCAGAGTCTTGCGGCAACCAACGATGTATGTACCCTTCCGGTATTCCGTCCGCTGATTGCATTTGACAAGGAAGATATTGTAACGATTTCAAAGAAGATCAATACATATGAGACTTCTATTCTTCCATATGAAGACTGTTGTACCACTTTTGTGGCAAAACATCCAGTAACCAAGCCGAGAGTGGATCTGATCCGTAAGTCTGAGATTCTTCTGCAGGAAGAAATCGATCAGATGATGGAACGGGCATTTGCAACCGAGGAAATTATTGAGATCAAATAAAAAAGAAGCGCGGGATGTGGATTCACATCTCGCGCTGATGCCATCAGACCTATGTAATTAGTCTACAATATACGGCTGCAGGACACTAAGGATCTCATCTACATTGCCCTCGGAGTGAATATTCAGCTCAATCGGCTTGGAAAGATCCAGACTGAAGATACCCATGATAGATTTCGCATCAATGACATAGCGACCAGATACCAGATCGAAATCATTATCAAATTTGGTGATGTCATTTACAAAAGCTTTTACTTTATCAATTGAATTTAAAGAAATATGAACGGTCTTCATGATACATTTCTCCTCCTTGTTTATTATCATATACTACCATATTAAATACTTGGAACAAGAAAGTCAATGAGAAGTTGTGAAAAAATGAAGAGCCATGCAGGAGGAATACTATGAAAAAAGCGGCACTGCACAATCTTGGCTGCAAGGTAAATGCATATGAAACAGAAGCGATGCAGGAAATTCTGGAAAAGCATGGCTATGAGATCGTGCCATTTGGTGAAAAGGCGGATGTCTATCTGATCAATACCTGTAGCGTGACTAATATTGCAGATCGGAAATCCAGACAGATGCTTCATCGTGCCAGAAAGATGAATCCGGATGCGGTAGTGATCGCGGCTGGTTGTTATGTGCAGGCGGCAGGGCAGGAACTGCTGCAGGACAGCTCGGTGGATATTCTGATCGGAAATAATGAAAAAGCCAATCTGCCAGAGATCTTAAAGGCATGGGAGGAAGAACACGATGCTTCCCATATCCATGATCTGACAAGAGAACACACATATGAGGAACTGAGCCTGTCCCACACAGCAGAGCATACCCGTGCATATATGAAGATCCAGGATGGATGCAATCAGTTCTGTACCTATTGTATTATTCCGTATACAAGAGGACGGGTAAGAAGCCGGAAGATCGAAGATATTGAAGCAGAGGCAAAACGTCTGGCAGTGGGTGGTTATAAAGAAATCGTCCTGACTGGTATTCATCTGGACTCTTACGGGGTAGATCTGGAAAATGAAAATCTGCTGGATGTGATCCGACGGATCGCGGCGATAGATGGAATCGAACGGATTCGTCTGGGCTCGCTGGAACCGCGGATCATGACTGAAGAATTTGTGGAAGGGCTGGCATCTGTGAAAGAACTCTGTCCGCATTTTCATCTGTCCATGCAGAGTGGATGTGACGAGACTTTGAAGCGTATGAACCGAAAATATGATACGGAAGAGTTTCTCGCCTGCTGCGACAGACTGCGGGCTCATTTTGACGAACCGGCATTAACCACCGATGTGATCGTTGGATTCCCGGGAGAGACGGAAGAGGAATTTGAGACTACTGTGGAGTTTATTAAGAAGATCCGGTTTTATGAAACTCATGTGTTCAAATATTCCCGGAGAAAAGGTACCAGAGCAGACCGCATGCCGGACCAGATTCCAGAGCAGATCAAGACAAAGCGCAGTGAAAAACTTCTTGAATTACATCGGGAAAACAGTAAAAATTACAGAAACCGTCTGATCGGAACAACCGTGGAAGTGTTGATGGAAGAGGCACAGGAGATTGACGGCATATGCTGGCAGGTGGGACATACCAGGGAATATGTGAAGGTTGCAGTGCCTCAGGACGAATCTTTAACGAATCAGACAGTGCAGGTTTTCGTAGATGGATTCCGTGACCAGGAGATGATGCAGGGAAAGTTGCGGAGATGATGCAGGGAAAGTTGCGGTTGAATTTATAAGAGGATTATAGTAAGATATTGTTAGACTACACGTTAAGGATGTGTGATGATGAAAAAACTGGATAATACACAATATTTCAAGATACAGTCCGATCAGGAGATCAGGGTGTCAGAAGTTCTTCAGTTAGTATATCAGGCTATGACAGAGAAGGGCTATGATCCGGTCAATCAGATCGTAGGGTATATTATGTCGGGAGATCCGACCTACATCACCAGCCACAAAGGCGCAAGAAGTCTCATTATGAAGGTAGAGCGGGATGAGCTTGTAGAAGAGCTTTTGCGGGTATATGTGGAGAAAACAGTAAAGGAATAAGAGCGGATGAGAATAATGGGTCTTGATTACGGCTCCAAAACAGTTGGAGTCGCTGTCAGTGATGCGCTTCTTCTTACCGCACAGAACATCGAGACAATCTGCCGTGAGCAGGAGAACAAGCTGCGCCGTACACTGGCCAGGATCCAGGAATTGTGTCTGGAATACGAGGTAGAAGAGATTGTACTCGGCTTTCCAAAGAATATGAATAATACCACAGGGGACAGGGCTGAGAAATCGCTGGAATTCGCAGAGATGCTGAAGAAGCGGACAGGTCTGCCTGTTGTCATGTGGGATGAACGTCTGACAACAGTAGCTGCCGAGCAGGTGCTGATGGAAAGCGGTGTGCGAAGAGAGCATCGGAAAGAGTATGTGGATCAGATCGCTGCATCCATGATTTTGCAGGGATATCTGGATTATCGAAAAAACAGGAGTGAATAAATGGAAAAACTGACCTTTCAGGGGGAAGACGGAACAACCGAAGAATTTTATGTATTAGAACAGACCCGCGTAGGCGGAGTGAACTATCTGCTGGTAGCAGATTCTGAGGATGAGGATGGAGAATGCCTGATCCTTCGTGATGTTGCCGGTGACGAAGAACGTGAGAGTCTCTATGAGATCGTAGAGGATGAACAGGAACAGGAAGGACTATTAGCTGTGTTTGAACAGCTTTTGGACGATGTGGACATCGAACGATAAATACTATGAATAAAACAGGAGGTTAAATTTTTTGAAAAATGTGAACAACTCAAAATTGCGTATCATTCCGCTGGGCGGCCTGGAACAGATCGGAATGAATATAACTGCTTTCGAATTTGAAGACAGTATAGTTGTTGTGGACTGCGGTCTGGCATTCCCGGAGGACGATATGCTGGGAATCGACCTGGTGATACCTGATGTGACTTATCTGAAGCAGAATATTGATAAAGTGAAAGGTTTTGTGATCACTCATGGGCATGAGGATCATATTGGTGCACTTCCTTATATTCTGAAGGATATTAACGTGCCGGTCTATTCCACGAAGCTGACGATTGCGCTGATTGAAGGTAAGTTAAAGGAGCACAATATGCTTCGCACCACCAGAAGAAAAGTGGTACGTCATGGACAGTCCATCAATCTGGGGCAGTTCCGTGTGGAATTTATCAAGACTAATCACAGCATTGCAGATGCATCTGCACTTGCTATCTATTCACCGGCAGGTATTGTAGTACACACCGGTGACTTTAAGGTAGATTATACACCGGTATTCGGTGACAGTATCGATCTGCAGAGATTTGGTGAGATTGGTAAAAAGGGTGTTCTTGCGCTCATGTGTGACAGTACCAACGCAGAGCGTCCGGGCGTTACCATGTCTGAAAAGACCGTAGGGCGTACCATGGATGCACTGTTTGCAGAACATGTGAACTCCAGAATTATCGTTGCGACCTTTGCGTCCAATGTTGACCGTGTGCAGCAGATCATCAATGCTGCTTATAAGAATAATAAAAAAGTTGTTGTGGAAGGCCGGAGCATGGTCAATGTGATCACTACAGCAGCGGAACTGGGATATATCCAGATTCCGGATAATACATTGATTGATATTGAGCAGCTTGGCAATTATCCGCCGGAGTCCACGGTACTGATCACTACCGGAAGTCAGGGAGAGTCAATGGCAGCCCTGTCTCGTATGGCACAGAATCTGCACCGGAAAGTGCATATTATGCCGGGAGATACGGTTATCTTCAGTTCCAATCCGATTCCGGGAAATGAAAAGGCAGTTTCCCGCGTAATCAATGAACTGTCAGCAAAAGGTGCCAATGTTATTTTCCAGGATGCGCATGTATCCGGACATGCCTGCCAGGAGGAGATCAAGCTGATTTATTCGCTGGTACATCCGAAATATGCAATTCCGGTTCATGGTGAATACCGTCATTTGAAAGCCCAGGCAGGTATTGCCAGTCAGATGGGTATCGATAAGGAAAATATTTTCGTCCTCCATTCCGGAGATGTGATTGAGATGGACGATAATTCTGCAAAAGTAGTAGATAAAGTACACACAGGAGCAATCTTTGTAGATGGACTTGGTGTGGGAGATGTAGGAAATATCGTTATGCGCGACCGTCAGCATCTGGCTGAGGACGGTATTATGATCATTGTACTGACCCTGGAAAAACACAGCAATCAGCTGCTCAGTGGACCGGATATTGTGTCCCGCGGATTTGTCTATGTAAGAGAATCTGAGGATCTGATGGAGCAGGCAAGAGCTGTTGTCTACGATGCTGTGGAGAAATGTCTGGATCGTGGAATCACAGACTGGGGTAAGATGAAGAATATTATGAAGGATTCTCTGGGAGATTATATCCGTAAGAAGACCAAGAGAAATCCGATGATTCTTCCGATTATTATGGAGGTGTAAACTCTGACCGGAAAGCAGAACAGCCGCCGCAGCGGCAAAGGACAGAAGAAAAAAAGTAAAAAGAGCAGTACGGAAAGTCTGATGATGTCAGTGGGCATAGGTCTTTTACGTCTGGCGATTGTCTTGCTGGTGATCGCTGCAATCTGGCGCGTCGGACAGACAGCATATGATTTTGCTTATCATGTCGTTTCAGATGCAGCGGTGGATCCGGAACCGGGACGGGATGTGAAAGTTTCCGTGACTTCGGATATGGGCAACAAGGAGATCGCAAAGCTGTTGGAGAGCCGTGGTCTGATCACGGACAGCAGAACATTCCAGATTCAGTTGAAGCTGACAGATTACGATGATAAACTTAAGCCGGGAACCTACGAACTGAATACATCCATGACACCCAGACGGATCATGAAGATCCTTGCCGGAGAAGAGAAGACCGAGGAGGATGAAGAATCATGATCCTTGAGGAGAACAGAACTGCTTCTTACATCCGGTCATTGTATACAGGGAATACAGAACTTCTGGATACCATTGAGCAGGAAGCACTGCGGGACTATGTACCGATCATTCGGGTGGAGACCCAGAGCCTTTTGAAACTTCTGTTAAAGCAGAAGAAACCCCGGCGGATTCTGGAACTGGGAACGGCTGTTGGATTTTCAGCATTGCTCATGTGCGAATATGCACCATCTGACTGCCATGTGACGACTATTGAGAATTATGAAAAGCGCATTCCTGTTGCAAAGCATAATTTTGAAAGAGCTGGTAAATGTGATCAGATCACATTGCTGGAGGGAGATGCCATGGAGATCATCAAGACTCTTGATGGTCCTTATGATTTTATCTTTGTGGATGCAGCAAAGGCGCAGTATATCCACTACTTTCCGGAACTGATGCGTCTGCTGGAGCAGGATGGATATCTGGTGTCTGACAATGTGCTGCAGGATGGTGATCTGATCCAGTCCCGTTTTGCAGTGGAGAGAAGAAACCGGACAATCCATGCCCGGATGAGAGAATACCTGTACGAACTGACTCACAATCAGGAACTGACAACTTCCATTCTTCCGGTCGGAGATGGAGTGGCAGTTTCTGTGAAAGATAGAAAAGAGGAACAATTATGAGATTTCCGGAATTATTGATTCCGGCCAGCAGCCTGGAAGTGCTGAAGGTTGCGGTCACATTTGGAGCTGATGCAGTCTATGTCGGCGGAGAAGCATTTGGTCTTCGTGCCAAAGCAAAGAATTTCTCCATGGAGGACATGGCGGAGGGAATTCAGTTTGCCCATGAGCATGGAGTAAAGGTTTATGTGACAGCTAATATTCTGGCACATAACCGGGATCTTGATGCAGCAAGAGAATATTTCAAAGAATTAAAAGCAATCGGACCGGATGCACTGATCATTTCAGATCCGGGGATGTTCATGATTGCAAGGGAAGTATGCCCGGAGATCGACATTCATATTTCAACCCAGGCAAATAATGTAAATTATATGACATTTCTGTTCTGGCAGGAACAGGGTGCGGTCCGTGTAGTGACGGGAAGAGAACTGTCACTGGAAGAGATCCGTCAGATCAGAGATCATATTCCGGACAGCCTGGAGATTGAGACATTTGTCCACGGCGCCATGTGCATCTCTTATTCTGGAAGATGTCTGCTCAGCAATTTCTTCACCGGAAGAGATGCCAATCAGGGAGCTTGTACCCATCCCTGCCGTTGGAAATATTCCGTTGTAGAGGAAACCAGACCGGGAGAATATATGCCGGTTTATGAAAATGAGAGAGGAACTTACATCTTTAATTCCAAAGATCTGTGCATGATCGATCATCTGCCGGATCTGGTGGAAGCAGGTGTGGATAGCCTGAAGATCGAGGGTCGTATGAAGACTGCACTTTATGTGGCAACGGTGGCAAGAACTTACCGCAAGGCACTGGATGATCTGGCTCAGGGAAGAGAGGTTTATGAAAAAAATCTTCCATGGTACGAGCAGCAGATCACAGGCTGCACTTATCGAAGATTTACCACCGGATTTTTCTATGGAAAGCCAGATGATACTGCGCAGATCTATGACAGCAATACCTATGAAAAGGATTATGTTTATCTGGGAATTACCGGAAAAGCGGATGAAAATGGTGTTTTTGATCTGGAGCAGAAAAATAAATTTTCTGTGGGCGAGATCATTGAGATCATGAAGCCGGATGGCCGCAACATTGAGACTGTGGTAGAAGGCATCTGGGATCTGGAAGGAAATGAGCAGGAGAGTGCTCCACATGCCAGACAGGCATTGAAAGTGAAGCTGCGGGATATTCCTGATGAAATGGATCTGCTCAGAAGAAGCGAATAAAGACAAATTAAGAAAAAGTGGAAAGGCACTTTCGTGTGGATTTTTACATAAGATGTATTAAATCCGCACTGAGGTGTCTTTTTTTGAAAACTTTTCCGAAACCACTTACGGCGGAAGAAGAGAAGCAGTATCTTAAACGGCTTCAGAATGGAGATAAAAAGGCACGACAGGTGCTCATCGAGTACAATCTTCGTCTGGTGGCACACATTGCAAAAAAGTATCAGATGATGGAAGCAGATATGGAGGAACTGGTCTCCATCGGAGCTGTTGGGCTTATTAAGGCAGTAGATACCTTTGATCAGGAAAAAGCCAGTAAGCTGGCAACCTATGCAGCCCGTTGTGTGGAAAATGAGATCCTTATGTATCTCCGGGTCCGAAAGAAAATATCCAGAGAATCCTCCTATTATGAGCCCATCGGTACAGATAAGGAAGGAAATGAGATCCGACTGCTGGATATTATGGAGAGCCAGGATCCGGAAGCGTTGGATGTGATCGAACTGAAAGATGATACCAGGAAGATCTATACCTTATTGGATCGTGTGCTCACTCCCCGGGAAAGACAGGTGCTGATCATGCGTTATGGTCTCTACCAAGGAAAGGAATATACCCAGCGGGAGATTGCAGAAGAATTGGGAATCTCCAGATCTTATATCAGCAGAATTGAGAAAAATGCTCTGCAGCGCCTGCGGGAGCATTTTCAGGATTGAGCTCTGAAAAAAATTATGTTATACTGAAATCGTCTAAAATCTGAATGCATATCGCAGCCAGTTCCAAATACAAGATCCAGAAAGGAAAATATGTTCAGTACCATATTATCAGCAGCAGTGCTGGGAATCGAGGCATATCCAGTGCAGGTGGAAGCAGATATCTGTGATGGACTGCCTCAGTTTTGCATGGTGGGTGACTTGTCACCAGAAGTGAGAGAAGCAGCAGACCGGGTCCGAACAGCTCTTCGGAATACAGGCATCAGCTTTCCGCCGCGTAGAGTGACAGTTAACCTGTCGCCTGCCAATCTAAGAAAAGAAGGGACCAGGTTTGATCTTCCTGTGGCAGCTGCATTGCTGACTGCACTGGGAGTTCTGCCGCAGGAGTGTTCTGAGGATAGCATGATCGTAGGCGAAGTGGGGCTGAACGGAGCGGTCCGTCCGGTTCCGGGGATTCTGCAGACGGTTTTGCTGGCATCAGAGCGGGGTGTAAGAAGGTGTCTGATTCCTGCGGACAACATAGGAGAAGGACAGGCCGTGGCTGGAATGGAGGTCTGGGGCATTCATTCGGTGGAAGAACTGATTGATTGTCTGCTGAAAAATAAAGCGCCTGCAGTCAATTTATCAAAATCCCGGATACCAATCACACAAAACAAGCAATTTCCGGAAGATTTCCGGGAGATAAATGGTCAAGAAGCGGTGCGACGGGCAGCAGAGATCGCTGCTGCAGGGATGCACAATTTTCTGATGGTGGGGAGTCCGGGGGCAGGCAAGACCATGATCGCAAGGCGGATACCTACGATTTTGCCCAGTCTTTCGCTGGAGGAAAGTCTGGAGGTGTCCAGAGTGTACAGTGCCTGTGGTCTGATGACCGGAGAACAGGGGCTGGTGGGAGTCAGACCCTTTCGTGCCCCTCATCATACAGTCTCGGTATCTGCTTTGGCAGGAGGCGGACGGCATATTCTGCCGGGAGAACTAAGCCTTGCGACCAGAGGTGTGTTGTTTTTGGATGAACTGCCAGAATTTCATCGAAATGTGCTGGAGACACTTCGGCAGCCTATGGAAGATGGTGTTATCACCATCAGCCGGGCAGATGGGAAATATACTTTTCCGGCGCATTTTCAATTGGTGGCTGCAATGAATCCTTGTAAATGTGGTTTTTATCCGGATCGCACCCGCTGCAATTGCCTGCCGGGAGATATCAGCCGCTATCTGAAGCGGATCTCTGGCCCGCTTCTGGATCGAATCGATATCTGCACAGAAATCTCACCGGTAGAATATGGAGAACTGACTGGAAAAAGAGAAAATGAAAGTTCAGAGGCGATTCGAAGTCGGGTGCTGGCGGCACACAGACGTCAGCAGGAACGATACCAGAAGGTGGGGATTCAGTTTAATTCTCAGTTGACGACCCGTGTAATCCAGAATCTATGTCCTCTGGGAACGGAAGAAACTGGCATTATGGAGCAGGCATTTGAATCTCTGAGACTCAGTGCCAGAGGATATTACAGGATCATCCGGGTGGCCAGAACGATTGCGGATCTGGAAGGAAGCAAGGAGATCCGAACACCTCATCTTCTTGAGGCTGTCGGGTATCGAACCATGGATCATAATATCTGGGAGGAACCTTTTGGATGAGAGACATATATAATAGAAGAAACAGCATACAATGGATTCAACAAGAAGACATAGAGTACCCTGAAAAGTTAAGACCCTATAAAGGAATGCCGAAGACACTGTATGTACTTGGAGGGCTTCCGGATCCATCACGTCCGTCGGTAGCGGTGGTGGGAGCCAGAAGATCTACATCCTACGGGGATAATATTGCCAGACAGTTTTCGGCAGAACTGGCCGCCAATGGAATACAGATCATCAGCGGTCTTGCGTGGGGAATTGATACAGCAGCCCACACCGGAGCACTGGAAGGTGGAGGTGAGACCTATGCAGTGATGGGATGTGGTGTGGATGTGTGTTATCCGGCAGGAAATCGTAAGTTGTATGATTGGATCCTTCAGGAGAAGCGAGGTGGAATCATTTCAGAACAGGAACCCGGGCGTCCCCCTCTGGCAGGATTTTTTCCGGCAAGGAATCGGATCATCAGCGGCCTTGCAGATCTGGTTCTGGTGGTGGAAGCCAGAGAAAAAAGCGGATCTTTGATTACAGCCGACCAGGCATTGGAACAGGGAAAGGATGTCTATGTGGTTCCCGGGCGGATCACGGATGAACTGAGCCGGGGATGTTTAAACCTTTTAAAGCAGGGAGCGGGATTGGCAGACAGTCCGGAGACATTGCTGGAAGCACTGCATATGACAAAAAATGGAAGGTGTAAAAATAGAAAGAACGGGAAAGTTTTACTTGCAAAGGATGAAAATATCGTGTATAGTTGGATACGTTTACAACCGGTATCATTGGATGAACTGGTGAAAAAGACAGGATTTCCCACAACAAAGGTACTTCAGACACTGGTGCTTTTGCAGCTTGGAGGACATATCAGGGAGATCCGCAAGAATGAATATGTAAGGACGGATTCGAGGATCATCGATGGCGAAGTATTTAGTAATCGTGGAGTCACCGGCAAAGGTGAAGACAATTAAAAAGTTTCTGGGAGCCAATTATGAAGTCATGGCGTCCAACGGACATGTGAGGGATTTCCCTAAAAGTCAGTTTGGAATCGATGTAGATCATGATTATGAACCCAAGTATATAACCATTCGTGGAAAAGGAGAGATCCTGGCAAAGCTTCGCAAGGAAGCCAAGAAGGCAGATAAAGTATATCTGGCAACTGACCCTGACCGCGAGGGAGAAGCTATTTCCTGGCATCTTTCAAAAGCACTGGGACTGGAAGATAAAAAAATGTACAGGATCACCTTCAATGAGATCACAAAGACAGCTGTGAAGGAATCTTTAAAGCATGCCCGTCAGATTGATATGGATCTGGTGGATGCGCAGCAGGCGCGCCGGATGGTGGATCGTATGGTGGGTTACCGGATCAGTCCGCTTCTGTGGGCAAAGGTTAAGAGAGGCTTAAGTGCAGGCCGTGTACAGTCTGCAGCGCTCCGGATCATTGCAGACCGGGAAGAAGAGATCAATGCATTTGTACCGGAAGAGTATTGGAGCCTGGACGCACAGTTTAAGGTGACTGGTGAGAAGAAGCCGGTGACGGCAAAATTCTATGGAACTACCAAAGAAAAGATGGAGATCCACTCCAGAGAAGAGATGGATCAGGTGCTGGCTGCTCTGAAGAATGCAGCATTTTCTGTGACAGATGTGAAAAAAGGAGAACGTACTAAGAAAGCACCGCTTCCGTTTACTACCAGTACTCTGCAGCAGGAAGCTTCCAAGGTGCTGAATTTTTCTACATCAAAGACCATGCGGCTGGCTCAGCAGCTTTACGAAGGAATCGATATTGAGGGACAGGGAACGGTTGGTGTGATCACGTATCTACGTACGGATTCCACCCGTGTATCTGATGAAGCTGCTGCACAGGCAGTTTCCTATATTGGTGAGACTTATGGCGAGAATTATCTGCGTCATGGTGAGACCAAGAAAGCGCCGGACCGTAAGATCCAGGATGCACATGAGGCGATCCGCCCTACAGACATCCGCAGACTGCCGGTGAAAGTGAAAGAATCTCTGTCCAGAGATCAGTTTCGTCTCTACCAGCTGATCTGGAAGCGGTTTGCTGCAAGCTGTATGGCAGATGCAAAGTACCATACTACCAGTGTGAAGATCGATGGAGCAGGTTATCGTTTTACTGTATCTGCGTCTGTTGTTGCATTTGATGGATTTATGTCTGTTTATGTGCAGGATGAAGAGAAGAGTGATAACCCGTCTCTTCTGAAAGAACTGGGACCAGATTCAGAGCTTCAGCTTCTGGAATTTGAGGACAAACAGCATTTCACACAGCCGCCTGCCCATTATACAGAGGCTGCATTGGTTAAGACGCTGGAAGAACTTGGCATTGGACGCCCCAGTACTTATGCACCGACCATCAGTACGATCATTGCCCGTCGTTATGTGGCAAAAGAAGGAAGAAATCTGTATCTGACTGAGCTTGGGGAAGTGGTAAATCATATTATGAAACAGGCATTCCCAAGTATTGTGGAGTCTGATTTCACGGCCAATGTGGAGTCTTTGCTTGATAAAGTGGAAGAGGGTGTAGTCAACTGGAAGACAGTTGTCAGCAATTTCTACCCAGATCTGGAAGAAGCAGTGGAAAAGGCAGAAGAAGATCTTCAGAAAGTGAAGATCGAAGATGAGGTGTCTGATGAGGTCTGCGAACTTTGCGGACGCAACATGGTAGTGAAATATGGTCCTCATGGTAAATTCCTTGCCTGCCCGGGATTCCCGGAATGCCGCAACACCAAGCCTTATCTGGAGAAGATCGGTGTGAAATGTCCGAAATGCGGAAAAGAGATCGTTCTTCGCAGATCTTCCAAAGGACGGAAATTCTATAGCTGTGAAGGCTATCCGGACTGTGATTTTGTGTCATGGAAACGACCGGAGGCACCGAAGGAACAGACGGAAACAGCAGGTGAAGCTGTGAAAGATTAAAAATGTCAGAAATTTCAGAATTTTATTGAAATTTCAGAAAATATGTGCTAGTATCGAAAGTGCGGTTGCGGGAGTGACTGCACTTTTTACGTTATGGGAGAGAGAAGAAAGATGAGCGTACAATTATTAGACAAAACAAGAAAAATTAATAAACTTCTGCATAATAATAATTCCAGCAAAGTAGTATTTAATGATATCTGCAGTGTGCTGTCAGATATTCTGGAATCTAATGTGCTTGTGATCAGTAAAAAAGGAAAAGTTCTGGGCATCAGCCAGTATCATGGTGTGGATGAGATCCATGAACTGATCGTTGACCGTGTGGGTGGGCTGATCGATCCGCTGCTCAATGAGCGTCTGCTGGGTATCCTTTCCACCAAGGAGAATGTAAATCTTCAGACTCTTGGATTTGAATTTGAAAATATCAGAAAATATCAGGCATTGGTAGCACCTATTGATATTGCCGGTGAGAGACTGGGAACTTTGTTCCTCTATAAATATGAAAAAGATTATGAAATTGATGATATTATCTTAAGTGAGTATGGAACTACTGTAGTCGGACTGGAGATGATGAGATCCGTTCATGAGGAGAATGCAGAAGAGATCCGTAAACGTCAGATCGTACAGTCTGCGATCGGTACTCTGTCTGTGACTGAGCTGGAAGCAATTCTTCTGATCTTTGGTGAGATGAAGGGAACGGAGTGTACACTGGTGGCAAGCCGTATTGCAGACAAGGCAGGCATCACCAGATCTGTGATCGTCAATGCTCTGAGAAAATTTGAGAGTGCAGGTGTGATCGAGTCCCGTTCATCTGGAATGAAAGGAACCAACATCAAGGTGATCAACGATGCGGTATTTGATGAACTCCGTCAGATTGAGGAAAAAAAAGGGATTGCCAGAAAATATTAAAATTTTAGAAAGTTTCATTTCCCCATTGACATTTTCGGATAAGCATACTAATATAATGACTAAAGGTTAGCACTCGATAAAAGTGAGTGCTAATAAATTGAAAGAACATCGATCAGGAGGAATTATCATGAAGTTAGTACCTTTAGGCGACAGAGTCGTATTAAAACAGAGTGCAAAAGAAGAAACTACCAAATCCGGAATCATTCTTGCAGCAAAAGCACAGGAAAGACCGGAAAATGCTGAGGTTATCGCAGTCGGACCTGGTGGAATGGTAGATGGTAAAGAAGTTACCATGCAGGTAAAGGTAGGCGATCAGGTAATCTATTCCAAGTATGCAGGTAATGAAGTAAAACTTGATGACGAAGAATACATCATTGTAAAACAGAGCGACATTCTCGCAATTGTTGAATAAAATATTTGATTACAGATTGATTTCAGGAGGGAAATTATCATGGCTAAAGATTTAAAATATGGCGTAGACGCCAGAAAAGCACTGGAAGCCGGTGTAAATAAACTTGCAGATACCGTTCGCGTGACGATCGGACCGAAAGGAAGAAACGTAGTTCTTGACAAACAGTTCGGTGCTCCGCTGATCACCAATGACGGTGTTACGATCGCAAAAGAGATTGAGCTGGAAGATCCGTTCGAGAATATGGGAGCACAGCTTGTAAAAGAAGTTGCAACCAAGACCAACGATGTGGCTGGTGATGGTACTACAACTGCTACTGTACTTGCACAGGCTATGATCCACGAAGGAATGAAGAACCTGGAAGCAGGAGCTAACCCGATTGTTCTGAGAAAAGGAATGAAGAAGGCAACTGACAAAGCTGTTGAAGCAATCGCTTCCATGAGCAGCAAAGTATCAGGAAAACATCAGATGGCAAGAGTTGCAGCAATCTCTGCTGGTGATGATAAAGTAGGTGATATGGTTGCAGATGCCATGGAGAAGGTTGCAAACGACGGTGTTATCACGATTGAAGAGTCCAAGACCATGCAGACCGAGCTGGATGTTGTAGAAGGTATGCAGTTTGACCGTGGATACATTTCTGCATATATGGCAACTGATACCGAGAAGATGGAAGCAGTTCTGGATGATCCGTACATCCTGATCACCGATAAGAAGATTTCCAATATTCAGGAGATTCTTCCGGTACTGGAACAGTTAGTACAGTCTGGCAAGAAGCTTCTGATCATCGCAGAGGATATCGAGGGAGAGGCTCTGACCACTCTGGTTCTGAACAAACTGCGTGGAACCTTCACCGCTGTTGGAGTAAAAGCTCCGGGTTATGGTGACAGAAGAAAAGCAATGCTGCAGGATATCGCAATTCTGACAGGTGGTACTGTAATCTCTGAAGAGGTTGGTCTGGAACTGAAGGATGCTACTATTGAGATGCTTGGTCGTGCTAAATCTGTAAAAGTACAGAAAGAGAGCACAGTGATCGTTGATGGTATGGGTGATAAAGCTGCAATCGCAGACCGTATCAAGACCATCAAAGCTGAGATCGAGAACACCAAGTCTGAGTTTGACAAAGAAAAACTGCAGGAGCGTTATGCAAAATTATCAGGTGGCGTTGCAGTGATCCGTGTGGGTGCTGCTACGGAGACTGAGATGAAAGAAGCAAAACTTCGTATGGAAGATGCTCTGGCAGCTACAAGAGCAGCTGTTGAAGAGGGTATCATCTGCGGTGGTGGATCTGCTTACATTCATGCATCCAAAGAGGTTGCAAAACTGGTTGACACTCTGGAAGGTGATGAGAAGACAGGTGGTAAAGTGATTCTGAAAGCTCTGGAGGCTCCGCTGTTCCACATTGCAGCTAATGCAGGTCTGGAAGGTGCAGTTATCATCAACAAAGTACGTGAGTCTGAGGTTGGTGTAGGATTTGATGCTTACAACGAGCAGTATGTGAACATGGTAGATGCAGGTATTCTGGATCCGGCTAAGGTTACCAGAACCGCTCTGCAGAACGCTACCAGCGTTGCATCTACATTCCTGACCACAGAGGCTTGTGTGGCTAATATTAAAGAAGAGACTCCGGCAGCTCCGGCTGGCGGCGGAATGGGTATGATGTAAGGAATACATCAGCATCTGTGTGAATAGAAAAAAGGACATTGTCAAAAGACAATGTCCTTTTTTTGAAAAGGGCATTGACAGAGAGGCATGCTTCTGATAGACTAGATTCAATATCAATTTAAACATTATTTTTTCTACTAAATAGTTGTTTATATATAAGAGAAAATAATAAATAAAAAAACAACAGATCAGAGGAAAGAGAGGAAAAGAAATGGGCAAAATTATCGGTGAAAGCATTACGTTTGATGATGTACTGCTGGTTCCCTCCTATTCAGAGGTGATCCCGAATCAGGTCAACCTGGAGACATGGCTGACAAAGACTGTCAAGCTGAATATTCCTATGATGAGTGCAGGAATGGACACGGTTACCGAACACAGAATGGCAATCGCTATGGCAAGACAGGGTGGTATCGGTATTATTCATAAAAATATGTCAATCGAACAGCAGGCAGAAGAAGTGGATATGGTAAAACGTTCTGAGAACGGTGTTATCACAGATCCGTTTTCTCTGTCACCGGAGCATACACTGGCAGATGCCAATGAACTTATGGCAAAATACAGGATCTCCGGTGTACCGATCACGGAAGGAAAGAAGCTGGTAGGTATCATCACTAACCGTGATCTGAAGTTTGAGACAGATTTCACGAAAAAGATCAAAGAGTCCATGACTTCTGAGAATCTGGTAACTGCACAGGAAGGTATTACACTGGAAGAAGCAAAAGTGATTCTTGGCAAGGCTCGCAAGGAGAAACTTCCGATTGTTGATAAAGATTTCAATCTGAAGGGTCTTATTACGATTAAAGATATTGAAAAACAGATTAAATACCCGCTGGCAGCAAAGGATGCACAGGGACGTCTTCTGTGTGGTGCCGGTATTGGTATTACTGCCAACGTACTGGAGAGAGCAAAAGCACTGGTGGATGCGCATGTAGATGTACTGGTTTTGGATTCCTCTCATGGTCATTCTGCAAATGTGATCCGTTGCCTGCGTATGCTGAAGGAAGCATATCCAGATGTTCCGGTTATTGCAGGTAATGTGGCTACTGGAGAAGGTACCAGAGCGCTGATCGAAGCAGGAGCGGATGCTGTAAAAGTTGGTATCGGACCTGGATCTATCTGTACTACCCGAGTGGTATCTGGTGTAGGTGTTCCACAGGTCAGTGCGGTAATGGATTGTTACGAAGTGGCAAAAGAATATGGTATTCCGGTCATTGCAGATGGCGGTATTAAATATTCAGGAGATATTACCAAGGCAATCGCAGCAGGTGCGAATGTCTGCATGATGGGAAGTATCTTTGCTGGTTGTGATGAGAGTCCGGGATCTTTCGAACTGTATCAGGGAAGAAAATATAAAGTATACCGTGGAATGGGATCCATCTCTGCTATGGAGAATGGTTCCAAAGACCGTTATTTCCAG
This sequence comes from Hominiventricola aquisgranensis, assembly GCF_040096225.1. Lineage (NCBI taxonomy): Bacteria > Bacillati > Bacillota > Clostridia > Lachnospirales > Lachnospiraceae > Hominiventricola > Hominiventricola aquisgranensis. Next base: position 111,645 of record NZ_JBBMFC010000003.1, read on the forward strand.
AGTGATGCCAAAAAGCTGGTACCGGAAGGGGTGGAAGGCCGCGTAGCTTACAAGGGTTATGTGGAAGACACCATTTTCCAGCTTCTTGGAGGACTTCGTTCCGGTATGGGTCTGTGCGGAGCTAAAGACATTGAGACACTGAAGACTACAGGCAGATTTGTGAAGATTTCTGCAGCTTCTCTTAAAGAAAGTCATCCCCATGACATTCATATTACAAAAGAAGCACCGAACTATAGTGTAAACGAATAAACTGATTGATAGACAAAAGGCTGTCAGCTCATAAATTCTTTTCATGATCTTAACTTCCTTTTTAGTTGCAAAAGGGAAGAACAGATGGTAAATTAGAAACATGGGCAGACAGCCTTTGTCTGTCTGACGATAAGTGGATACTGTAAAAAAATAAAACCTGATGAATAGGTCTGTCATAACCAAAGAATACTATACGCAGGAAAGGATATAAAGAATGAGAAGAACCAAAATCGTATGTACATTAGGACCATCTACAGATAAAGAGGATGTATTAAGAAATCTGATGAAAAATGGCATGAATGTAGCCAGAATGAATTTCTCTCATGGAACTCACGAGGAGCAGAAAGCAAGACTGGATATGATAAAGAAACTCCGGGAAGAGCTGAATCTGCCAGTGGCAGCACTTCTTGATACAAAGGGTCCGGAGATCCGGATCGGTGATGTAGAAGGAGGAAAACTGGAATTAAAGCCGGACCAGGAGTTCACGCTGACTACTGAAGAGATACTGGGAACCGAGAAGAAAGTCACGATCACATATAAAGAATTGTACAAAGACGTGGAACCGGGAGATTCTATTCTGATCGACGATGGACTGATCGGCATGGAAGTAGTGCGCATTGATGAATCAGATATTGTTTGCCGTGTGAAAAATGGAGGATTTATTTCAAATCATAAAGGAGTAAATGTTCCAGGTGTAGAACTGAATATGCCATTTGTCAGTCCGAAAGATCTTGCTGACATTGTATTTGCTGTAGAGCAGGATTATGATTTTATTGCAGCATCTTTCACCAGAACTGCAGAGGATATTATGGAGATCCGCAAGATTCTGCAGGCGCATGGTGGCGAGAAGATTCATATTATCGCCAAATTGGAAAATAAGCAGGGTGTAAAAAATTGTGAGGATATTCTCAGAGTGGCAGATGGAATTATGATCGCCAGAGGTGATATGGGTGTAGAGATTCCGCTGGAGGAAGTTCCGGTAATCCAGAAAGAATTGATCCGCAAGGCAATGCATATGGGAAAACCGGTGATCACAGCTACACAGATGCTGGATTCCATGATGAAGAATCCAAGACCGACGAGAGCGGAGACCTCGGATGTTGCCAATGCGATCTATCAGGGAACCAGTGCGATCATGCTGTCCGGAGAGACTGCAGCAGGTGCTTATCCGATAGAAGCAGTACAGACTATGGCGAAGATTGCGGAACGTACAGAACAGGATATTGATTATAGCAGGGAATTTAAGCCGAGAAAGCTGGCTGAAGCACCAGATGTGACCAGCGCTATCTCTCATGCAACTTGTACGACAGCAGCCGATCTGAAAGCAGCAGCTATCGTGGCAGTATCCAAATCTGGCCGTACCGTGTCCAGAATCGCAAAATATCTGCCGGTATGTCCGATCATTGGCTGTACCACAGATGAGCGCGTATATCGTCAGTTAAATCTGCTTTGGGGTGTGACTCCGGTCGTGATGAAAGAAGCAAATACTGCAGATGAGCTGTTTGATCATGCGGTGGAACTGGCAGAGCAGAAAGGCTTGATCGCCAGAGGAGAACTGGTTGTTATTGCAGCAGGTGTGCCGGTTGGATTGTCCGGAACTACTAATATGATGAAGGTGCAGATCGCAGGTAATGCACTGGTGACTGGAAAAGGTGCCAATAAGCTGAAAGCCTCCGGGAATGTCTGCGTATGCAGCAATGATGAAGATCTGGAGAAAAAATTCCGTGCAGGAGATATTGTAGTTGTGGAGCAGACTACCAATGAGATGGTTCACAAGCTGAAGGATGCAGCCGGTATCATCACAGAGACTGGTGATCGCTATTCTCATGCAGCAGTTGTGGGAATGACTTTGGAGATCCCGGTCATCACATCTGCAAGAAATGCGACCAGAATCCTCAAGTCTGGAACATTTGTGACTATGGATGCAGAACAGGGAATCGTATATAACGGAAGATAATTGCAGTCGGAAACCAAAAAGCCGGAGGGCGAACAGGTATGGATGAACCTGGAAGAATTTTTGCTGGTAAAACAGAGATTTTTGGAAAATACAGAAAGAGAAACTGGAGTCTAGGACTTCAGTCGGAGGAATGATATGTCAGAAGAGGGAAGACATGTGCATGTGGCTCCTGATGGAACGATTTATGAGCACGTACATCATGATCATGAGCATGTGCACAGTCATGATGAGGGGCATACCCATGATCATGACCATGATGAGTGCTGCCACAACCATGGACATGGACACACGCATACTCATACGAATACAAAAGCAGTGCTGAATCGTCTTTCCAGAGCGATTGGACATCTGGAATCTATCCGTCGCATGGTGGAAGAAGGAAGAGACTGCAGTGAGGTGCTGATACAGCTGTCAGCTGTAAAGTCGGCTATCAATAATACTGGAAAAGTGATTCTTAAGGAACATATTGAACACTGTCTGGTAGATGCAGTAGAGTGCGGAGATATGGAATCAGTGAAAGAACTGGCAGAGGCCATTGATCGCTTCATGAAGTAACAAAAGATGAAAATTATGAATAGCAGGTTTACCCATTTGTCAAGTGGATAAACCTGTTTTTTTGAAGTTTGTGAAATATAGTAGAATTTCAGAAAAATTTCTTGGTAAGTTTTCAGCGTCATTATGTCTTGCATATTAAATGTGGTTGGTATATACTTTTAATCAATATTTGGAATAAAATTAAATATAAAACACAAGATATAGTAGGGGTGAATGAAATTGTACGTAGTCAAAAAGGACGGAACAAGAGAGATATTTAATGTAGAAAAGATCATTAATGCAGTCAATAAGTCGGCTGCAAGAATTTTGTACAAATTCTCGGAGGATGAGATTCGATTTATCTGTAACTTCGCGCAGGAGCGTGCAGAGTCCCTGGGAAAAGAAAATATCGATATCCAGGATATGCATAATATTGTGGAGGGAGCGCTGGATCATGTGAATCCGGCGGTGGCAAAGAGCTATCGTGACTATCGGAACTATAAAAAAGATTTTGTACACATGATGGATGACGTCTATACTAAGAGCCAGTCTATCCGTTACATTGGTGATAAGAGCAACGCTAATACAGACAGTGCTCTGGTAGCCACCAAACGAAGCCTGATCTTTAATGAACTGAACAAGGAATTGTACCGCAAGTTCTTTATGAATCGCAATGAGCTGCAGGCCTGCAGGGATGGATATATCTACATTCATGATCAGTCAGCACGTCTGGATACCATGAACTGCTGTCTGTTTGATATTGCCAGTGTTCTGAACGGTGGCTTTGAGATGGGTAACGTGTGGTACAACGAGCCGAAGACATTGGATACAGCATTTGACGTTATGGGAGACATTATCTTAAGTACTGCAGCCCAGCAGTACGGTGGATTTACAGTGCCGGAAGTGGATAAGGTGCTGGCGCCTTATGCAGAGAAGAGCTACAAAAAATACAAAACCGAATTTTTATCTTATATGGATCCTGAATGGCAGGGAGTGGAAGAGAAGGCAGAGACCTATGCCATGAACAAAGTCCGCAGAGATTTTGATCAGGGATGGCAGGGAATTGAGTATAAGTTAAATACGGTAGGATCTTCCCGTGGAGATTATCCGTTTGTGACAGTAACCCTTGGACTTGGACAGGAACGGTTTGCAAAGATGTGCAATATTTCTCTGCTGCATGTGCATCAGGGCGGACAGGGTAAACCGGGGAACAAAAAGCCGGTACTGTTTCCGAAGATTGTATTTCTTTATGACGAAGAGATTCATGGAAAAGGCGGTGTCTGCGAGGATGTATTTGAAGCAGGGATCGAGTGTTCTTCCAAAACCATGTATCCAGATTGGCTGTCCATGAGCGGAGAAGGATATATCTCTGAAATGTATAAAAAATACAAGAGAGTCATCAGCCCCATGGGATGCCGTGCGTTCCTGAGTCCCTGGTATGAGCGAGGAGGCATGAGACCGGCAGATGAGAATGACAAGCCGGTATTTGTAGGTCGTTTTAATATCGGAGCTGTAAGTCTGCATCTTCCTATGATTCTGGCACAGTCCAGAGCAGAGAACCGGGACTTCTATGAGGTGCTGGATTACTATCTGGAGATGATCCGTAACCTTCATATCCGTACCTTTGACTATTTGGGCGAGATGAGAGCGTCTACCAATCCGCTGGCTTACTGTGAAGGTGGTTTCTATGGAGGACATCTGAAGCCGCAGGATAAGATCAAACCACTGTTGAAACCTATGACAGCTTCCTTTGGAATCACGGCCCTTAATGAGCTGCAGGAGCTTTATAATGGAAAATCTATCAGGGAAGACGGCGAGTTCGCACTGGAAGTAATGCGATACATCAATAAAAAGATTAACGAATATAAAGAAGAGGATGGTATCCTCTATGCCATCTATGGTACTCCGGCAGAGAGCCTGTGTGGACTTCAGATCGAGCAGTTCCGCAAGAAATATGGAATCGTGGAAAATGTATCTGACAGACCGTATGTGAGCAACAGCTTTCACTGTCATGTGACTGAGGAAATGACTCCAATTGAAAAGCAGGATAAGGAAGGCCGCTTCTGGGAACTGTGTAACGGTGGAAAGATTCAGTATGTGCGTTATCCGGTAGGATATAACAAAGAGGCTGTCCGCACTCTGGTACGTCGTGCTATGAAAAAAGGATTTTACGAAGGCGTGAATCTGTCACTGGCATACTGCGATGATTGTGGATATCAGGAACTGGATATGGATGTATGCCCTAAATGTGGCAGCAAAAATCTGACCAAGATCGACCGTATGAACGGCTATCTGTCCTATTCCAGAGTAAAGGGAGATACCAGGCTGAATAAAGCGAAGATGGCAGAGATCGCAGAACGGGTGTCTATGTAATATGAAACGGATTCTAATGATAACGACAGGTGGAACCATCGCTTCTCAGGAAGGAGAAGACGGTCTGGAACCGAAGACGACCGGACAGCAGATGCTGGATCTGATTCCGGAACTTCAGAGTCTGTGTGAAATCGACTGTGTCGATCTTCTGAATCTCGATAGCACTAATATGCAGCCAGAAGAGTGGGCTGTGATGGCAAAAGCAGCATTTGAAGGAATGAAGAACCATGATGGAATTGTGATTACTCATGGAACGGATACTTGTGCCTACAGTGCAGCGGCACTGGATACGATGTTGATCCATCCTAAAGTGCCTGTGGTTCTGACGGGATCTCAGCTTCCAGCGGGAGAAGAGGACAGTGATGCGGCGCATAATATTTATGATGCATTCCTGACGGCCTGCGGAGCACCGGCGGGAGTTTATCTTACTTTCGATGGCAGAGTGATTCATGGATTATGGGCAACTAAAATCCGAACGATGGGATTCGATGCCTTTGTCAGTGTGAACTGTCCTTATGCAGGAAAAATTGCAGATGGGAAATTGATGATGCAGGAAACTGCAAAAGAAAAAACTGTCGCAGCTGCAACAGTAGAATCAGCTGTTGATGTGCGATTGGACTCTAAAGTGGCAGTATTCAAGTTAATACCGGGGTTTGATCCGGTGCTATTGGAGACGGTGGTGGATCTGGGATATCATGGTGTGGTTCTGGAAGCTTACGGATGTGGAGGAATCACCAATTATCGCCGGAATCTTCTTCCTGCTATTGAAAAAATGATCCACAAAGGGATGGTTGTGGCAGCTACCACACAGAGCATCTTTGACGGTTGTGATTTGAGTCAGTATGAAGTAGGAGTTCGAGCTCTGAAACTTGGTGTGATCCCAGCAGGGGATCTGACCACAGAAGCTCTGGTTGTGCGGACTATGATCGCTCTTGGGCGCTGGACCGATAAGAAGGATATCGAAGCCTTTCTTCGTGGTGACATGAGTCCGGTGGATCGAAGCGTGCCGCTGAAAAATTTTATAGAATAAAAGTTTGCATCCATTCCCGAGTAGCCGAAAACCTCCCGGTTCACACAGACCGGCAGACAAGGAACAGCGCTGCTATGGATTGGAGCGGACATTAGGCAAAAAGAATCCCCCACAGGCGAACATGCTTGCATGTACGATTGTGGGGGATTCCTTTTGCTTGGTGTCCGATACACTCCATACGAGCGTTCCTGCCTGTCGGTCTGTGTGGACCCTCGAGGATTTCGGCCAAACATTTTATTTAGTTATCATCTTCATCTTCACGACTGTTGCTGTAGACAGTTCTCTTTCTCGCCATCTCATCGCTTTCCAGATACTCATCATAAGTCGTGATCTTATCAATAATGGAACCATTTGGCAAGATCTCGATGATTCTGTTGGCAGTTGTCTGTACGATCTGGTGGTCACGTGAGGAGAACAGCAGTACACCTGGGAATTTGATCAGGCCATTGTTCAGTGCTGTGATAGATTCCATATCCAGATGGTCAGTTGGCTCATCCAGAAGAAGTACATTTGCACCGGAGATCATCAGCTTGCTGAGCATGCAGCGGACTTTCTCACCACCGGACAGAACGCGGACTTTCTTTACACCGTCCTCGCCGGCGAACAGCATACGTCCCAGGAATCCGCGGACATAAGTCGCATCCTTGATCTCGGAATACTGAGTCAGCCAGTCAACGATGGTATCATCATTATCGAATTCCTTGGTATTGTCCTTCGGAAAATAGGACTGAGAAGTAGTAACACCCCATTTGTAAGTTCCTTCATCCGGTTCCAGCTCACCTGCAAGGATACGGAACAGCGTAGTCTTCGCAAATTCATTGCTACCTACAAATGCAACCTTGTCGTCATGGCCAAGGATAAAGGATACATTGTCCAGAACCTTTACACCATCGATGGTTTTGGTCAGTCCCTCTACGGACAGAACCTCGTTACCGATCTCGCGATTCGGCCGGAAGTCAATGTACGGATATTTACGACTGGACGGACGAATCTCATCCAGCTGAATTTTTTCCAGAGCTTTCTTTCTGGAAGTTGCCTGCTTGGATTTGGAAGCATTTGCAGAGAAACGGGAGATGAATTCCTGCAGCTCTTTGATCTTCTCTTCCTTTTTCTTGTTCGCTTCTTTCATCTGACGGATCAGCAGCTGACTGGACTCATACCAGAAATCGTAGTTTCCGGCATAGAGCTGGATCTTGCCATAGTCGATATCAGCAGTATGGGTACATACCTTGTTCAGGAAATAACGGTCATGGGATACAACGATGACAGTATTTTCAAAGTTGATCAGAAATTCTTCCAGCCATGCGATGGCATCCAGATCCAGGTGGTTGGTCGGCTCGTCCAGAAGCAGAATATCCGGGTTTCCGAACAATGCCTGGGCAAGAAGCACTTTGACCTTCTGTGCACCGATCAGATCTTTCATCATGCTGTAATGAAGATCAGTCTCGATTCCCAGACCATTTAACAGGGTAGCGGCATCAGACTCGGCTTCCCATCCGTCCATATCTGCAAACTCAGCTTCCAGCTCACTGGCGCGGATTCCGTCCTCATCAGAGAAGTCCTCTTTGGCATAGATGGCATCTTTTTCTTTCATGATCTCATAGAGTCTTGCATTTCCCATGATAACGGTATCCATAACGGTATACTCATCATACTGGAAATGATCCTGTTTCAGGAAGGAAAGACGCTGTCCCGGAGTGATCACCACGTCACCGCTGGTAGACTCCAGTTCTCCGGAGAGAATCTTCAGGAAGGTAGACTTGCCGGCACCATTGGCACCGATCAGACCGTAGCAGTTTCCTTCAGTAAATTTGATGTTTACATCTTCGAAAAGAGCTTTTTTGCCGATCCGAAGAGTAACGTTATTTGCACTAATCATTGTAACACCTCAGTTTATCAGAATTTTTACATTAAAACGCACCATTCTTATTATACATAAAAGTGTTGATTTTTCAAGGAAAATCGCAAGTAAGTATAAAAACATATCTTTCCGAAAAATGTGCTTTAGAAATAATCTGATTTATGATATGATATTCCTATCAAATATCTCTTTATGGCGACAGGGGGACTCATTTATGAGAAAAATATTGTTTGCAACATCGGAGTGTGTACCGTTCGTGAAAACAGGAGGACTGGCGGACGTATGCGGAGCTCTTCCGAAGGGATTCAATAAAGATGAGTGGGATGTCCGGGTAGTGCTTCCGAACTATACTTGTATTCCAGATCATTTCCGAAATAATTTCAAGTATATCACGCATTTTTATATGGGAACCGGTTCTTATAATCCGGGTGCACATGTAGGTGTCATGACCTATGAGTATGAGGGCGTCACCTATTATTTTATTGACAATCTGGTCTATTTCGGGGGATCTAAACCGTATGGAGATTTCCGTACCGATATTGAGAAGTTTGCTTTCTTTGACAAGGCAGTGCTCTCTATCCTGCCAATCGTAGGCTTCCGCCCGGATCTGATCCACTGCCATGACTGGCAGACAGGGCTGATTCCGGTATATCTGAAGACGGAGTTCGCAGCAGGCGAATTTTATCGCGGTATCAAATCTGTTATGACGATTCATAACCTGAGATTCCAGGGAATCTGGGATATTGAGACGATGCAGGGACTGACAGGACTTCCGGATTATGTATTTACCCCGGACAAGCTGGAGTATAAGAGAGATGCCAACATGTTGAAGGGCGGTCTGGTATATGCAGATTATATTACGACTGTCAGCGAAACTTATGCACAGGAGATTCAGACACCGCAATATGGCGAAGGACTGGATGGACTTCTTTCTGCAAGACACATGGATCTGAGAGGAATCGTCAATGGTATCGATTACGATATCTGGAATCCGGAGACAGATGGAAAGATCGACACCAATTACAGTATTAAGGATGTTCATAAAGGAAAAGCAGCTAATAAAAGGGCACTTCAGGAAGCTCTGGGTCTTACAGTAGATGAGAATAAGATGTTGATCGGTCTCATCTCCCGTCTGACGGATCAGAAAGGTCTGGATCTGATCGCAGAAGTGATGGAACAGATCGTGGATGATAATACACAGTTTGTTGTAATCGGAACCGGCGATGAGCGTTATGAGAATATGTTCCGTCACTATGCATGGAAATATCCGAACAAAGTATCTGCTAATATCTATTATGCGGATGAGATGTCTCATAAGCTGTATGCAGCAGCAGATGCATTCCTGATGCCGTCTGCATTTGAACCATGTGGACTGACACAGTTGATTTCTTTCCGCTATGGCACCGTGCCAATTGTCAGAGAGACTGGCGGACTGAAAGATACAGTTGAACCCTACAATGAGTATGAAGGTCGTGGAGATGGATTCTCTTTCACCAACTACAATCCGTGGGATATGATGGAAGTTATCAACTATGCGAAATATACCTACTTTGTCCATAGAAAAGAGTGGGACGAGATGGTGGCCCGCGGCATGCAGAAGGACTTCTCCTGGGATGCTTCCAGATACAAATATGAAGGAATCTATTCCTGGCTGATTGGCTGGTAGATACTGGAATAAATGCAAGAATGGTCGACAACCGGTCGACAAAACAGGAAAAACCGCCCGTTTTCGGGCGGTTTTCTTTCTGGCGTAAAATAAAAAAACCTTGAAAAATCAAGGTTTTTACGTGAAGCTCCCGACCGGATTCGAACCGGTGACCTACGCATTACGAGTGCGTCGCTCTACCTACTGAGCCACGGAAGCTTGTTGCATAACAACAAATAATATTATATCGGATAAATAGAAGATTGTAAAGTCTTTTTTCGAAAAACTCTAGGAAAACCTTTCCTACAATGTGTACAATCACACATGAGAAAAAGTATGTTATTATAATAACAATCTTTGACCCGGGTCGTTAATATGGGGGCGATCCATAAAGATTCTGAGTATCTGGCAGAATGATAAAGGGTAACAAGAGCAGAATGGAGAGATGAAGATGTTCAAAGACGAGTATCAGAGCGTATGCAACGCGGCAAAAGGAAAACTTGGATTACTGGAGAAGAGTCCACTGGGATATTTTGTATCATCCATAGTGGCAGGCATGTTTATTGCACTGGGAGGATTTGTGACATTTACTCTTGGGGCACATCTGACTGCGGCAGGTTGTACGATCACAAAGCCGATCATGGCTTTCGCATTTGCCTCGGCACTGAGTCTGGTGGTCATGGCAGGAGCAGAACTCTTTACTGGAAATAACTTTGTGATGGCAGCCGGTTCCTTTATGGGGCAGGTGTCTTGGGCAAATACTGTGAAAGTATGGGTAGTCTGCTATCTTGGTAATCTGGTGGGAGCACTTTTAGGGGCAGTCATGTTCGTGGCAGCAGGTGTTCCGACTGGGACTGTCGGTGAATTTTTTGCAAATACAGCGGCAACCAAGATGGGTGGAGCAGCCGGCCAGCTGTTTGTGAAAGGTATCATGTGCAACCTGATGGTCTGCCTGGCAGTATGGTGCTGTACGAAGATGAAGACAGAATCTGGAAAACTGATCATGATCTTCTGGTGTATCTTTATTTTCATGGTGTGCGGATTCGAGCATAGTATTGCAAACATGAGTGTGATGGCAATCGGACTGATGAGTCCTAATGGTGTGGCAGGACTTACCGTTGCAGGATATTTTCACAATCTTCTGTGGGTAACACTTGGAAATATTATTGGTGGCAGCATCTTTGTTGCGCTGCCGTATTATCTGATCCAAAAGAAATAAAAGGACAGCTACCTTATATTTGGATCCCATATAAATCCGGGGCATCGGCAATTTTGTCGGTGCCCCGGTTGTTGTATGTATATAGATATGTTAAAATATATTTCATATGTTTTTGAAAAAGGTATTGCATTTTTATCAAAAATCCTGTAATATTTCAGAGGACATACAAATGTACGCTACATACGGACATGTGCAGCGGGCATAAAACAGAGGAGAATGAAAGAGATGAGCGAGAAGTTAAGAGTAGGTATCCTTGGCGGTACCGGTATGGTAGGACAGAGATTTATTTCATTGCTTGAGAATCACCCGTGGTTTGAGGTAGTGACCATTGCAGCCAGTGCACGTTCCGCAGGAAAGACTTATGAGGAAGCTGTCGGAGGACGCTGGAAGATGGATACTCCGATGCCGGAAGCGGTAAAGAAGATCATTGTTATGAATGTCAATGAAGTAGAAAAAGTAGCTGCAAGCGTTGATTTTGTATTCAGTGCAGTGGATATGTCCAAGGATGAGATCAAAGCAATCGAGGAGGCTTATGCAAAGACTGAGACACCGGTTGTTTCCAATAACAGTGCACATCGCTGGACCCCGGATGTGCCGATGGTAGTGCCGGAGATCAATCCAGAGCACTTCGAAGTCATCGAACATCAGAAAAAACGTCTGGGAACCACCAGAGGATTTATCGCAGTAAAACCGAACTGCTCTATCCAGAGTTATGCACCGGTCCTGACTGCATGGAAAGAGTTCGAACCGTATGAGGTCGTAGCTACTACTTACCAGGCAATCTCCGGAGCAGGAAAGACTTTCAAAGACTGGCCGGAAATGGTTGGAAATATTATCCCGTATATCGGTGGTGAGGAAGAAAAATCCGAGCAGGAACCGCTTCGTATCTGGGGACACATTGAGGATGGTGTGATCGTAAAAGCAGAAGAACCGAAGATCACCTGTCAGTGTATCCGTGTTCCGGTTCTGAATGGACATACCGCAGCTGTATTTGTAAAATTCCGCAAGAAACCGACCAAGGAACAGCTTATCGATCGCCTGGTGAACTTCAAAGGATTCCCGCAGGAAGCAGGACTTCCAAGTGCACCAAAGCAGTTCATCCGCTATATGGAAGAAGATAATCGTCCGCAGGTACAGCTGGATGTAAACTATGAGAACGGAATGGGCATTTCTGTAGGACGTATCCGTGAAGACAGTATCTATGACTGGAAATTTGTAGGACTTTCCCATAATACCGTCCGTGGTGCAGCAGGAGGAGCTGTGCTCTGCGCAGAGACTTTGAAAGCAAAAGGATATATCGCTAAGAAATAAGCATCAGATATAAAGCTGATACTGCACAAACACATCGCAAATACACAAAAGGCAGCAGACCCCGGGAGAAAGTATCCCGGGGTCTTTGTAATTTCAACAGAATAACCATGGTGATCCAGGGAACTTTTACTTGACAATCGTCTGGAAATAGGATAGGATGAATGCATGGAAATCGAACAAAAGTTCGTATCGTGAAACAGATCATTTGAAGGAGATTATTCATGGCAAAGGAAGATAATAAAAAGGATGATGTAAAAAAGGATGACCGTCTGAAAGCGCTGGATGCGGCTTTAAGCCAGATCGAGAAGCAGTATGGGAAAGGTTCTGTGATGAAGCTGGGAGATACTTCCCATATGCAGGTGGAGACCGTTCCGACTGGTTCTTTAAGCCTTGATATTGCACTGGGAGCAGGAGGTGTTCCGAAGGGAAGAATTGTTGAGATCTATGGACCGGAATCCAGTGGTAAGACCACGGTTGCTCTTCATATGGTAGCTGAGGTACAAAAGCGTGGAGGCATTGCGGGATTTATTGATGCAGAGCATGCGCTTGATCCGGTCTATGCAAGAAATATTGGTGTGGATATTGATAATCTCTACATTTCCCAGCCGGACAATGGGGAACAGGCACTGGAGATCACTGAGACCATGGTGCGTTCTGGAGCAGTGGATATTGTGATCGTGGACTCTGTGGCAGCGCTGGTTCCAAAGGCAGAGATCGAAGGCGATATGGGTGATTCTCATGTGGGACTGCAGGCGAGACTTATGTCTCAGGCACTGAGAAAGCTCACATCTGTTGTCAGCAAGACTAACTGTATCGTGATCTTTATCAATCAGCTTCGTGAGAAGATCGGTGTGATGTTCGGAAATCCGGAGACCACAACTGGTGGACGTGCATTGAAATTCTATGCATCTGTACGTCTGGATGTACGTCGTACGGAAGCTCTCAAGCAGGGCGGAGAAGTGATCGGTAACCATACGAAAGTAAAAGTTGTAAAGAATAAGATCGCACCTCCATTTAAAGAGGCTGAATTTGATATCATGTTCGGGCAGGGAATCTCCACGATTGGAGACATTCTGGATCTGGCTGCTAACTGTGGCATTGTGAACAAGAGCGGTGCATGGTATGCCTATAATGATGCTAAGATCGGTCAGGGCCGTGAGAACGCAAAACAGTATCTGAAGGAGAATCATCAGATCTGTGATGAAATTGAGAGGAAAGTAAGAGCATATTATGGATTACCGGTGCCGGAAGAAGATAAAGCGAAGTCCGCAGGAGCTGATGCCGGAAGAACAGCTGAGACAGGCGAAGCTTAAAGCTTTACGGCTTCTGGAACGGATGGACCGGACAGAGGCACAGCTCAGAGAAAAGCTTTTGCAGGCGGAATTTGACTCTGAAATGGTGGAGAAGGCCATTGCCTATGTAAAAAGTTTTGGTTATATCAATGATGAACGTTATGTGCGTAACTACATAGAGTGCCGGTGCCAGAGCAAGAGCAGAAGACAGCTGGAACAGGAACTGCAGTTCCGTAAAGGAGTATCCCCAGAACTGATCCAGCAGGTGTACGAAGAACTGGAACCGGTGGATCAGTGTGAGCTGATCCGAAAGCATCTGGAAAAAAAGCATTATCGGAATGCAGAGGCAGATGACCGTCAGAAGCGGAGTGTGATAGCATCTCTTGCCAGAAAAGGATTTTGCATGAGTGATATCATATCTGTCATGAAAGAAACTGACTGATTGCACAAAATATACAAAAGCGGACAGACAACACTTGACATAATTGTAAAAACAGATTAAACTTTAAGTGTTGTGTATGTACAATGAAAATTGAATAAGGAGGTGCTCCTGTATATGGTTACGGCTATAGCAGTTCTGGTCGCAGTTGTTGTTGCAGCAGCTATCACCTGGCCTTGTGCAATCGGTTATCGGAAAAAGGTTGTGGAGACCAAGCTTGGCAATGCAGAGGACAGAGCGAGAGAGATCGTAGACGAAGCGCTGAAGACCGCTGAAACGAAAAAACGTGAAGCGATGCTGGAAGCAAAAGAAGAGTCTATGAGAACCAGAAATGAATTAGAAAAAGAAACCAAAGAACGCAGGGCAGAGCTCCAGCGCTATGAGCGTCGTGTTCTGGCAAAAGAGGAAACTCTTGACAAGAAGACTGAGGCAATTGAGCGTAAGGAAGCAGGCTTTGCAGCACGGGAAGAGCAATTGGCAAAAAAACGTGCTGAAGTAGAAGAGCTGTCTGTCAGACGTGTGCAGGAACTGGAAAGAATCTCAGGCCTTACCTCCGAACAAGCAAAAGAATATCTTTTAAAAACAGTTGAAGACGATGTAAAACATGAAACAGCCAAGCTGGTCAAAGAAATGGAGGCCAGGGCGAAAGAGGAAGCAAACAGAAAAGCAAAGGACTATGTGGTAACTGCCATTCAGAAATGTGCAGCAGACCATGTGGCAGAGACAACAATTTCTGTTGTACAGCTTCCGAATGACGAAATGAAAGGAAGAATCATTGGACGAGAGGGACGTAATATCCGTACTCTGGAGACGATGACCGGTGTGGATCTGATCATTGATGATACACCGGAAGCAGTTATTCTCTCAGGCTTTGACCCGATTCGCCGGGAAGTAGCCAGAATCGCTCTTGAGAAGCTGATCGTTGATGGACGTATCCATCCGGCCAGAATCGAAGAGATGGTTGAGAAAGCTCAGAAAGAAGTCGAGACAATGATTCGTGAAGAGGGAGAAGCAGCAACTCTCGAGGTTGGTGTACATGGTATTCATCCGGAACTGGTACGTCTGCTTGGACGTATGAAATTCCGTAGCAGCTATGGTCAGAATGCTTTGAAGCATTCTATTGAGGTTGCACATTTGTCAGGACTTCTGGCAGGCGAGATCGGTGTTGATGTTCGTCTGGCTAAGAGAGCCGGACTTTTACATGATATCGGTAAATCCATCGACCATGAGATGGAAGGATCCCATATTCAGATCGGCGTAGATTTATGTAAGAAGTATAAGGAATCTCAGATTGTTATCAATGCGGTAGAAGCACATCATGGTGATGTGGAGCCGACATCTCTGATTGCATGTATCGTTCAGGCAGCAGATACAATTTCTGCAGCAAGACCGGGTGCAAGAAGAGAGACACTGGAGACTTATACCAACAGATTAAAACAACTGGAAGATATTGCAAACTCCTTTAAGGGAGTAGATAAGTCTTTTGCTATTCAGGCAGGCAGAGAGGTTCGTGTAATGGTAGTTCCGGATCAGGTAGACGATGCATCAATGGTATTGCTTGCGCGTGATATTTCCAAGCAGATTGAAGCAGAGCTGGAGTATCCTGGTCAGATCAAAGTAAACGTGATCCGCGAAAGCAGGGTAACGGATTACGCGAAATAACTAAGATAAAAGATAACAAAGAGGATGTCGTAACATACGGCATCCTTTTCTGTTTACAAAGAAAGAAGGCAGGTACATAGTATGGCGAAGATTGGATTTATTGGAATGGGCAATATGGGACATGCGATCCTGAAAGGAGCCTTAAAAGAGTATCCCGCAGAAGAGATGATCTTCTGCGCAAAGACTTCTGAAACAAAGACAAAAGTTCATGCAGAGACAGGGGTGGAATATACAGACAACAATGCAGAATGTGCAAATCGTTGTAAGTATCTGGTGCTGGCAGTAAAACCGCAGTTCTATGAGGAGGTTTTAAAAGAGATCCGTTATATGGTGACACCGGAGCATGTATTGATCTCGCTGGCACCTGGCAAGACTATTGACCAGTTAAAGCAGAACCTTGGCAATGATAAGAGAATCGTCCGTGTCATGCCAAATACACCGGCTATGATCGGAGAGGGAATGACAGGTGTCAGTGTGAAGCAGGGCGAATTGTCAGGCGAGGAGATGGATGAGATAAAGAAGCTCTTCGATGCCTGCGGAAAGACCGAATTTATCGAAGAACGGTTGATGGATGCGGTAGTCTGCGCCAGTGGAAGCTCTCCGGCATTTGTCTATCAGTTCATTGAAGCATTGGCAGACAGTGCGGTCAGATATGGTATGCCAAGAAAGCAAGCTTATGTATTTGCGGCACAGGCAGTGAAAGGTGCGGCTGCCATGGTGTTGGAGACTGGAGAACATCCCGCAGTCTTAAAAGACCAGGTATGCTCTCCGGCGGGAACGACCATTGAAGGGGTGGCAGCACTGGAAGAATATGGCCTTCGCAATGCAGTGCTCAAAGCATCGGAAGCAGTGTACAACAGATGTACAAAAATCTGAGATAGAGTCATACAGACACCTCCCCGTCCATAAGATGGATGGGGAGGTGTTTTTGTGTTAGGGAGGATATGGAGGCAGTATACGAATAGCGGCATCAGGTGGAAACCAGGGCCGATGATCTTCTTTGCAGGGATCATTGCAGGTGTTCTGATCGCACAGACAAAAGCAACGACAGCAGATACAGGATTATTCAGTGAATATTTTCTGAATCAATATGCTTCCCTGTCTGTTAATATAGAAAAATTGTTCTTGTACATAGGTGGTTATCGGATAAGTCAGTATCTGGCAGTTGTGTGCGCGGGATTTCTTCCGCTGGCACCGGCTATACTGACTGGACTGATATTTCTGACAGGAATGCTCTGGGGAACCATGGCGGGAATCTCAGTGATCCAGCTGGGTGGAAAGGGGCTGATGATCTGTGTAGCCGGACTGTTTCCGCAGATCCTTTTCTATATACCGGCCTTTGGGTGGGTGATTCTGTGGACCTCCTGTGGAGGATCGAACCGAAAAAAATATGTTTTTCTGGCGGCTTTGGGATTGTTTTTTCTATTCTTTGGAGTTGCATGTGAGGCGGCCTTGAATCCGGGACTTGTCAGGCAGATTTTACGTAAAATATAGTGAAAAAAAGATTGAAATTCACAACATACTTGGCTATACTGAATCTAATATTGATATCTGATCTGAAGGGAGATATCAATGCAGTTTTCAGAGGTCGAGGAGTTGTTATGGAAGAAGAACTGCGATATTTTGTCGCATATTTGGAAAATATAAGAAAGGCATCACATAATACGGTCATGTCCTATCACAGTGATTTGACCAAGATGATTGCGTATCTGCATGGACAGGGAATGGATTCTGTATCTGCGGTGCGGACCACGCATCTGAATTCCTATGTGCTGCTTCTGGAAAAGGATGGAATGGCAGCAGCTACCATTTCCAGATATATTGCCTCGATGAAAGGGTTCTTTGAGTATCTGTTTCGGGAGCATATGATCGAGGAAGATCCTGCATTTACGTTAAAACCGCCAAAGGTGGAGAAGAAGCAGCCAGGAATACTGACCATTCAGGAAATGGAGCATCTGCTTGCTCAGACCACCGAGGATACGCCAAAAGGATGCAGGGATAAGGCTATGCTGGAGCTTTTGTATGCCACAGGTATGAGAGTCAGTGAACTGATCAGCCTTCGGATGGAGGATGTGAATCTGCGTTTTGGATGGATTCTGTGCAGGGATGAAGGTCGGGAACGTATGATTCCATTTGGCGAAAAAGCGGGAAAAGCTTTGCTGGTCTATCTGGAACGGGGAAGAGATGCATTTCTGAAGAAAGATACAGAGACTCTGTTTCTGAACTGCTCTGGTGCACCCATGAGCCGCCAGGGATTCTGGAAAGTATTAAAAGGTTATGCGGCGAGAGCTGGTATCGAAAAAGATATTACACCACGGATGTTCCGTCATTCCTGTGCAGCGCACATGGCTGCAGGCGGAGCAAGAATGCATATGATACAGGAATTGTTGGGGTATTCAGATCTTACGGCGGCACAGATCTATGCAGGATTTCAGCCAGAAGTAAAGAATGAATACAGCAAAGTACATCCAAGAGGGTGAGAAGTATGGAACACAGAAAATTGATTTCCACAAAGGCAGACACATTGTTTGCCTTAAGAAGTCTGATCCATGAGTCTGTGATTGAGGAAATGTATATTTTGCAGGTGGGAGACTACCACAGAGATAAGATCGGCGTCTGCCATGAGATCATGGATCAGTTCAGGGGAAGGCGGATTGTGGTAAGAAGCTCTTCTACCGCAGAAGATTCTTTCCAGCGTTCTAATGCGGGACATTATAAAAGTATTCTGGATGTGGATTCTTCCAGTGAGCAGGAGATCATTGATGCGGTGGATGCAGTCATTGCGTCTTATCGGCGGGATATTCACAATCTGGAAGAAGAACAAGTGCTGATTCAGTGTCAGGCCAGAAATGTCATGCTCGGGGGTGTGGTCTTCACCCGCGATATCCAAAGTAACAAACCATATTATCTGATCAATTATGATGAGACCGGGTCTACAGATAGTGTGACCAGCGGCTCTGCCGGAAGGATGATGAAGATCGTCCGGAATATTAAGGCGGAGGGGCTGCCTTCACCATGGAAAGAATTGCTTTTGGCAGTGCGGGAGCTGGAGCATATTATGGATGGACTGGCTCTTGATATTGAGTTTGCCATTGACAGGGACTACCAGGTGATCCTGTTTCAGATGCGGCCGCTGGTGGCCAGCTATAAGCAGGCAGGAAGTTATGATGACCACGCATTTTTTGAACTTCTGGAAGATGCGGGAAGTATGTATGAACGACATAAAAATGTGATTACCAAAGAGCCTATGATGATGTCAGATATGGCATTCTGGAATCCTTCTGAGATCATCGGAAGTAATCCGAGACCTCTTGATTATTCTCTTTACCGGGCAATCATTACCCATCGGGCCTGGAATCAGGGAATTGCGCGGATCGGATTCCGAAAGCTTGAGGAAGATCTGATGCACCGGGTGGGAAATAAGCCGTATATCTGTCTGGAATATGCTTTTTATTCTTTGATTCCGCAGGCGGTGGACGAGGAGCTGGCACTCCGGCTGGTGCGGTATTATCAGGATGCTCTAAGACACAATCTGACGGCTCATGACAAGATCGAGTTTGAAATCGTGTTTACCAGTTATGATTTTGGAACAGAAAATCGAACCAGATGTCTGCTGGAGCATGGATTTACGGAAGATGACCGTCAGGATCTAACGGAAAAATTAAAAGAAGTGACAATGGCAGCAATCCTTCAGTTTGATGAGATTCTGGCAGAAGACATGACAAGTCTTCAGAAACTGGAAGAACTTCGAAAAAAAGAGGAGAGGCTTCTTAGAAACCAACAGGCAGATATTTATCAGATTCTCAGAGCAGTTCAGAATCTACGGGCAGGATTACAGCATTATGGAACACCACAGTTTGCCAGACAGGCACGAATGGCATTTATGGCACGTGCATTTTTGCGGAGTCTTACAGAAAACGGACCAGCAGACGATGAAGGAAAGACCTGGTTTTCACAGGAGGATACAGATGCATTTATGCAATCAATATCTACTGTATCCACGGAATTTGAAAAAGATTTTCGGGCATTTTCCATGGATGAGATCAGCCGTGCGGAATTTAATGAAAAATATGGCCATCTGCGAGTGGGAACCTATGATATCCGTACCGAGCGGTATGACCAGATGAATTTCCGACCGGGACCGTCAAAGAGTAAAGGCAAGGCGGAAGCTAGAGAAGATGCATTGAATCCGGGGCGTCTGGCGGAGGCTTTGAAGGAAGCTGGACTACAGGTAAGTGTCGAGCAGTTGCTGCATTTTATCCGCTACGCCATCGAACAACGGGAATATTTTAAATTTGAATTTACAAAATCATTAAGTCTCATTCTGGAACTTCTGGTACGTGCAGGAAATGAGATGGAGATCGCCAGAAATGATCTGTCCTGGCTGGAGATTGAAGATTTCAGATTGCCTCAGTATATGGCGATGGAAGAGCTGAGAGATCAGCTGGAGGTGAAGATCAGACGGAGACATAAACGGTATCAGCAATATCGGGAGCTTTCGTTGCCGGAGGTAATCCTGAACCGTGAAAGTCTTGATGTGGTGGAAGTTTACGAGGCGAGACCTAATTTTATTACGACCAAACGGATCGAAGGAGAAGTGGTGCTTCTGGAGGAAGAGCCGGGGGTGGATATTCATGATAAGATCGTGGTAGTTCCAAAGGCGGATCCTGGCTATGAGTGGGTATTTGCCAAAGGAATCAAAGGATTTATTACCTGCTATGGTGGTGCGGCTTCCCATATGGCAATCCGATGTGCGGAATTTGAAATACCAGCTGCTATTGGTTGCGGAGAGAAGATATATAATTATGTTTCTTCTCTGAGCTATCTGACACTGGACTGCCGGGCTGGAAAGATCGAGGAGGGAATTCAGTATAGGAATTTAAGTGCGTTGATCACTCAAAGAGAGGGGGTCAATCAGTACGGAGATCCGGTAGATATTCTGGAATCTGGCTATGTACGGTTCTATGAATTACTTGGATTTATTCCAAAGACCATTTCCAACTTTACCAAAAATGTGGAGATGATCTTTAATAAGAAGAGAGATCTTCTGATCGTGGTGGGAGGCGGTTCTCTTCCGCCGCAGTTGTATGACAGACCTCATGAAGATGAGCTGCAACCCAACCGTGACCGGATGGAAGAGCAGGTGATCCATTATTGTGTGGCTCACGGGATTCCCATCATTGCTACCTGTCGCGGCATGCAGTATATCAATGTGATGTTTGGTGGAAAGCTTTGGTATCATCCGAAACTTCCGGTGAACCGGACCAGAGGCGTGGATCATCAGGTGTGGCTGGTGAAGGAACAGCGAAATATCTGGGTCAACAATTATCATTCTGACTGTATCTATGAGGAAGGTCTGGCTTCTTGCTTTGAACCTCTTGCTATTGACAGGGAAAACCATGTGGTTGAGGCCTATGGTTCGGATGAAATGAAGATTCTGGCGCTGCAGTGGCACCCGGAGCGGAGATTTGAGACAGCCAATGCTTATGAGGAGACGAGAAAGATCATACTGGATTTCATTCAGAAATATGTAAAATAAAAAGTCCTGCGGAAACTGCCGATAAGAACAGTTTTCGCAGGATAATTTTTGTGCTAGCACTCCTCAGCGATCTCATAGAGAAGTCTTTCTGTTTTTTCCCATCCAAGACAAGGGTCGGTGATGGATTTTCCATAGATGTGATCATGGATCTTCTGGCTGCCATCTTCGATGTAGCTCTCGATCATCAGTCCTTTCACCATCTTATGGATGTCGTTGTTATAACGGCGGCTGTGAAGGACTTCCTTGGCAATACGGATCTGTTCCAGATACTGCTTGTTGGAGTTGGAATGGTTGGTATCTACCACACAAGCTGGATTCTGGAGGTTTTTCTGAGCATACAGCTCGCATAAGAGACGCAGATCTTCATAGTGATAATTCGGAAGAACCTGCCCACGCTTATTGACAGCACCGCGAAGAACCGTGTGAGCAAGCGGGTTGCCGGTGGTGTCCACGTCCCAGCCTCGATAGATAAAGGAGTGAGCATGCTGAGCAGCGACAACGGAGTTCAGCATAACTGTCATGTCGCCGCTGGTCGGATTCTTCATACCGGCCGGGACATCAAAGCCACTGACAGTCATTCGATGCTGCTGGTCTTCTACGGAACGGGCACCAACTGCCACATAAGAGAGCAGATCTGCCAGATACCACCAGTTCTCCGGGTAAAGCATCTCATCCGCTGCGGTAAGGCCGGTCTCCTCAATATTTCTGATATGAAGCTTACGAATTGCAATCAGACCTTCCAGAAGATCTGGTGCTGCTTCCGGATCCGGCTGATGAACCATTCCCTTGTATCCTTCACCGGTAGTACGTGGCTTGTTGGTATAAATACGTGGAATGATGATGCATTTATCTTTAATCTGCTCCTGGATTGGAACCAGACGGTGCAGGTAATCCATGACAGCAGGCTCATTATCTGCGGAACACGGTCCGATGATTACGAGAAATCGATCGTCTGCGCCAGTGATCACGTCGCGGATCTCTTTATCTCGCTGTGCTTTTTTTGCTGCATTTTCCGGGGAAAGCGGATACATGGCTTTGATCTCCTTGGGGATAGGCAGCTTTTTGTTGAATGTGAATCCCATGGTAATCTCCTTTGTTACTAGTTTCTATGTTTGCGAAATGATATTCGAAAATATTATAGTATACTTCACTGAGATTGTAAATAAAAGAACTTCCGGGCAGAAGTGAAAAGTTTCCAGATTCCGAAGGAAAGGAGCAGAAGTATATACAGGATCGCGCATAGACAAAGATTTCCTGCCAGAATCAGGATCGTTGATAAAGAACGGAAAATCATAAAGTGAGACAAGGGTTTCAACAGATAAATACCTCCGGTTGATAAAAGCATGGCAGCAGCGGGCTTTAGAATATAGGCATCAAGCCCGATGGTTGGGTGAATGTGCCGGGAGACTGCCAGAAGCCCGGACATGCACAGCAGCAACTGACTGATCAGAATGCTCCAGAGAACACCTTCGATGCCGAAGCGGGGTACGAAGAGCAGAAGAGCCAGGATCCGCACCAGCACTGCCGCCAGCTGATTGATGAATGTGATGCCGGTCTTGCCAAGGCCGTGGAGAATGCTGTTGATATTTCCGGTAAGATACAGAAATGGGCAGATCCATGCCAATGTACACAAAAAGCTTCCGGCTAATGGTTCGTGGAAGACAACAGTTCCCAATTCGTTTCCGAAAAATAAAAAAATTCCCATACAGAATATTCCCATGAGGAGTCCGAAAAGAATCGTATATTCAATAGAAAGAGAAATTCGTTGTTCATTGCCGCGGGATTGCTCTTCTGAGATGGTCGGGAGCAGCATGGCAGACAGAGAAGAGGTCACTGCATTGGGAAACATCAGGAAGGACAGGGACATGCCTGTCAGGATGCCATAGAGACTTAAAGCTTCTGATACAGACAGACCGGATGTCTGGAGGCTTACAGGAATCAGCACTGCCTCCGCACTTTGAAGGAGTGTCAGACTTAAACGGCTGCCGGTGAGAGGCAACGCCATGGAAAGAATCTTCCGGCATTGAATACGCAGTGCAGATAGTGGCAGAGTAGAACGCTTTTCGGAAACGGTAAAGTGGAGCATGAACAGGGCGGAAGCAGCCTCTCCGAAGAGAAGCCCCAATACTGCCAGTGAGGGGGTAATTGCCCGGCTCTCCTGGATAAAAATGCGGTAAAGCAAGATCACAGAACCGATTCTTGCTGCCTGCTCCAGAATCTGGGAGATGGCCGGGAGAGATGCTTTCTTCTGTCCAAGATAATATCCCTGGAGACAGCCGTGGATCGCACTTAGAGGGATGACCGGAGCCAGAATACGTAAAGGTGTGACACAGCGGCTTTCGCAGAGCAGTTTGTCTGCTATGAATTCTGCCTGATTCCAGAGAAGGACGCAGACCAGCACAGAGGCGGACAAGGACAGGAACAGTCCGGCTTTCAAAGCGTAGGATCGTTCTTTTTCTACAGCTCCGGCGGTGAAACGGGAGATGGCAGATTCAATACCGGAGGCGGTGCATGCATGACATACGGCGAATACAGGAAAAATAAGCTGATAGATGCCGATTCCTTCCGCACCCAGGGCATGTGCCAGGAATATCTTATAGAAGAAACCGGAAAAACGGCACAGAAGACCTGCACAGGTCAGCAGGAGCGTGCCTTTGATGAAATGAGGAAATGATCGCATAGAATTTCGCTGTTCTTTTTTCCTATAATATATTAGAGAAGAGTGCTTGACAGAACTGCTTACCAGTGTTATTCTTTTACATGAAATCCGAGTAAAAAGCTCGGAATTGAAACGGGGTGAAAGAGATGAAGCTGTCTACAAAAGGACGTTATGGGCTCAGAGCGATGATCGATCTGGCATTATATGCGGAGAATACTCCGGTGTCGATTGCAAGTATTGCAGCCAGACAGCACATATCCGAGAGCTATCTGGAACAACTGATCGCGAAGCTCCGTAAAGCAAATCTGGTAACAAGCGTGCGTGGAGCCGGAGGCGGATATGTACCGGGACGGCCGGTGGAAGAGATCTCAGTAGGAGATGTGCTGAGAGCACTGGAAGGAAATCTGGATCCAGTGGAGTGTCCGGGGATCGAACATCAGGGCGGCTGTGATGGTTCCGATGTATGCGTGACTAAATATGTATGGAAACGGATCAATGACAGTATTAACCAGACTGTAGATGGAATGATGCTCAGCGATCTGCTGGCAGAAAGCCGGGAAGTACAGAAAAAACGTCAGATTCCAGTATCATGTTGTGAGAAAAAGGAGTGATGAAACATGGGTGAAGAGAAGAAATTAATTTACCTGGATAATGCGGCGACGACCAAGACTGCGCCGGAAGTTGTGGAGGCAATGCTTCCGTATTTTACAGAACTGTATGGAAATCCGTCCAGTGTCTACAGCTTTTCCCAGAAAAGCAAAGAAGCTATCACTGCAGGAAGAGAGAAGATTGCAAAGACTCTTGGAGCAAATCCGGAGGAAATCTATTTTACAGCAGGTGGAAGTGAGTCTGATAACTGGGCATTAAAAGCAACTGCAGAAGCTTATGGTTCCAAAGGAAATCACATTATTACATCTAAGATCGAGCATCATGCAATCCTGCATACTTGTGACTGGCTGGAGAAACATGGATTTGAGATCACTTATGTGGATGTAGATGAGTTTGGTAAGATCAAGCTGGATGAACTGAAAAAAGCTATCCGTCCGACCACCATTCTAATCAGTGTGATGTTTGCAAACAATGAGATTGGTACCATTCAGCCGATCAAAGAGATCGGTGAGATTGCTCATGAGCATGGTATCCTGTTCCACACCGACGCAGTACAGGCATATGGACAGCTTCCTATTAATGTAGATGAGCTGCATATCGATATGTTAAGCTCCAGTGGACACAAGCTGAACGGACCGAAAGGAATTGGCTTCCTGTATATTCGTAAAGGGGTAAAGATCAGAAGCTTTATTCATGGTGGTGCTCAGGAGAGAAAACGTCGTGCAGGTACAGAGAATGTTCCGGGTATTGTAGGATACGGTGTGGCAGCAGAACGTGCAGCAAATACCATGGAAGAGCGTACTGCAAAAGAGCGTAAGATCCGTGACCATCTGATTGACCGTGTACTTGCAGAAGTTCCGTACACCAGACTGAATGGACACAGAACTGACCGTTTGCCGAACAATGCAAACTTCAGTTTCCAGTTCGTAGAGGGTGAGTCCCTGCTGATCATGCTTGATATGGATGGCATCTGTGGCTCCAGTGGATCAGCCTGTACATCGGGATCTCTTGATCCGTCTCACGTACTGCTGGCTATTGGACTGCCTCATGAGATCGCACATGGTTCCTTGCGTCTGACTCTGAGCGAGGAGACCACCATGGAAGATGTGGACTATGTAGTAGATTGTATTAAGAAAATCGTTGAGAGACTTAGAAGTATGTCTCCGCTGTATGAGGATTTCATTCGGAATCATTAATTACAGCCATTAATAAGAAAAGAGGATTTAGAATATGTATAGCG
Source organism: Hominiventricola aquisgranensis (assembly GCF_040096225.1). Taxonomy (NCBI): domain Bacteria; kingdom Bacillati; phylum Bacillota; class Clostridia; order Lachnospirales; family Lachnospiraceae; genus Hominiventricola; species Hominiventricola aquisgranensis. The sequence continues at coordinate 137,264 of NZ_JBBMFC010000003.1, forward strand.
ATAAAGTAATGGATCATTTCCAGCATCCGAGAAACGTAGGAGAGATTGAGAATGCCAGCGGTGTAGGTACAGTCGGTAATGCAAAATGCGGTGATATCATGAGAATTTACTTTGATATCGATGACAACCAGATCATCCGTGATGTAAAATTCAAGACCTTTGGCTGCGGTGCAGCAGTTGCAACCAGCAGTATGGCAACAGAGCTGGTAAAAGGAAAAAGCATCTATGAAGCTCTGGAAGTTACCAATAAAGCAGTTATGGAAGCACTGGATGGACTTCCACCTGTAAAAGTACACTGTTCTCTGCTGGCTGAGGAAGCAATCCATGCAGCACTGTGGGATTATGCAGAGAAACATCATATTAAGATTGAAGGACTGAAAAAACCGAAGTCAGATATTCACGAAGGCGAAGAAGAGGAAGAATACTAGGATGAAGAAAAAGGTCGTTGTCGGAATGTCCGGCGGAGTCGATTCATCCGTGGCGGCCTGGCTTCTTCTTCAGAAGGGCTACGACGTGATGGGTGTGACCATGCAGATCTGGCAGGATGAAGTGCCGGAGCAGGTGGAGGAAAACGGCGGATGCTGTGGACTTTCTGCTGTGGATGATGCCAGAAGAGTGGCATCCCGCCTGGAGATTCCTTACTATGTCATGAATTTTAAACAGGATTTCAAGGAAAATGTCATTGATTATTTTATGGATGAATATTTAAAGGGACATACACCTAATCCCTGTATTGCCTGTAATCGTTATGTGAAGTGGGAGTCTCTGCTGAAGAGAAGCATGGATATTGGCGCAGATTACATTGCAACCGGTCACTATGCCCGGATCGAGAAATTGCCCAATGGACGTTATGCGCTGCGTAAATCAGCGACTTCGGCCAAGGATCAGACTTATGCACTGTATAATCTGACACAGGAACAGCTGTCAAAAACACTGATGCCAGTGGGAGAGTACACCAAGGATCAGATCCGCACATTTGCAGAAGAGCTGGGTCTTCCAGTGGCTCATAAGCCGGACAGCCAGGAGATCTGTTTTGTTCCGGATGGAGATTATGCAAAGTTCATTGAGGAGAACTCTGGAAAGAAGATTCCAGAAGGAAATTTTGTCTGGACAGACGGAACTGTGATCGGAAAGCATAAGGGAATCACGCATTATACCATTGGTCAGCGGAAAGGGCTTGGACTTGCCATGGGAAGACCTGTCGTTGTGACAGAGATTCGTCCGGAGACCGGTGAAGTGGTTATCGGTGAAGCAGATGCCGTCTTTCGTACAACGCTTCGTGCGGATCGTCTGAACTGGATGAGCGTGCCGGATATTGAAGGGGAAGCACGTTTCCTGGCAAAGATCCGTTATAACCACAGCGGATCTATGTGTACTGTGCGGAAGATCGAGGAAGATCTGGTGGAATGCACCTTTGATGAGCCGGTTCGTGCCGTGACACCTGGTCAGGCCGTTGTATTTTACGATGGAGACTACGTGGCAGGCGGTGGAACAATTCTGTAAATAAATAACAGCCCGAAGCGGCAGCACAATTTATTGCTGTCATTCCGGGCTGTTGTGGTTTTTATAGAAGTTTTTATGCTGCCATTCCAGACTGTCATAGTTGGCTACAGCGGCAGTTCCATCGGTACACGTTTCTTGAATATATAATAGGAAGAAAATCCGCAGGAGATCAGCAACTCTCGTAATCTTGAGAATTCATAGGCCAGATACGCAGGATCATGGGCATCTGAGCCGATGGTCAGCAATTTCCCGCCAAGTTCTTTATAACGTTTCAGAATATCTGTGCAAGGATTAGGTTCGCCGAGACCATATTTATATCCACCCGTGTTGACTTCTAACGCAATTTCATTTTTAATCAAAATACGAAGGATTGCATCTAGAATTTCCTGATATTGTGTCCATGCATAATTTTTGTTTTTTGTGGGACCATATCGGACAACATAGTCAAGATGTCCAAGACTGTCAAAGTTCGTATATGATTTCAGATTCTGAAGGACACATTCAAAGTATTCCCGGTAAGCGGTCTGCTCTTCTCGCCCTTCAAAAAAAGAAGGGTAGTAAGGGTCACGGCTGTTGACGAGATGGATGGAGCCGATCACATAATCAAAGGGATGAGAAAACACCAGATTGTGATGCCGGCTGGACAGATAGGGCTGCAGCCCGAGTTCCACACCGATTATCAGATCGATCCGATCCTGATATTGTTCCTTCAGTGGAGTCATATAGTCAAAATATTTTTTCGGGTCAAATTCAAAGCAGATACCGCCGTCTGTGTAATCATAGTCCATGTGGTCGGTCAGACACAGATGGGAAAGTCCGAGTGAAATTGCTTTTTCAATCATAATTTCCGGTGAAAATGAACCATCACCGGAGAATAAAGTATGTACATGTGTATCAGCAATAATTGCCAAAATCTGTTCCTCCTGTGTAAAAATAGTCCTGTCCTGACCCATGATAGAAGAAAAAAGCAGGAAAGTAAAGTAAAAAAATGTGGAATCTTGATTTTTGGTATTGATATTTTCAGGCAAAGCAGTTAAAATAAGTAACGGTTGATGTTCTTTTAACAATCATGGCAAGAGTTAAAAGATCAGAAATATATCATTATTCAACTTTTAGGAGGAATTGAAACATGGCAGTAAAAGTAGCGATCAATGGATTCGGACGTATTGGCCGTCTGGCATTCAGACAGATGTTTGGCGCAGAGGGATATGAGGTAGTAGCAATCAACGACCTTACTTCTCCGAAAATGCTTGCACATCTGCTGAAATATGATTCTTCTCAGGGTAAATATGCTCTGGCTGACACTGTATCTGCAACTGATGATTCTATCATCGTTGACGGAAAAGAGATTAAGATTTATGCAAAAGCTAACGCAGCTGAGCTTCCGTGGGGAGAGATCGGCGTAGATGTAGTTCTGGAGTGTACCGGATTCTACACCTCTAAAGAGAAAGCTTCTGCACACATCACTGCAGGCGCTAAGAAAGTAGTTATTTCCGCTCCGGCTGGAAATGATCTGCCGACTATCGTATACAACGTAAACCACAAAACTCTGACCAAAGAGGATACTGTTATTTCTGCAGCTTCCTGTACCACCAACTGCCTGGCACCGATGGCAAAAGCTCTGAACGACCTGGCTCCGATCGAGTCTGGTATCATGTGCACCATCCATGCTTACACTGGTGATCAGATGATCCTTGACGGACCGCAGAGAAAAGGCGATCTGAGAAGAAGCCGTGCAGGCGCTGTTAACATCGTTCCGAACAGCACTGGTGCTGCAAAAGCAATCGGTCTGGTTATTCCGGAACTGAACGGCAAACTGATCGGTGCTGCACAGCGTGTACCGACCCCGACCGGATCTACCACTCTTCTGTTCGCAGTTGTAGACAAAGCTGTAACCAAAGAAGAGATCAACGCAGCTATGAAAGCAGCTACTACCGAATCCTTCGGATACAACGAGGATGAGATCGTATCCAGCGATATCGTTGGTATGAGATTTGGTTCTCTGTTCGATGCTACCCAGACTATGGTTTCCCCGCTTCCGGATGGAAAGACCCAGGTTGAGGTTGTATCTTGGTATGACAATGAGAACTCCTACGTTTCTCAGATGGTTCGTACTATCAAATACTTCGCTGAGCTTGCGTAAGCATTGAGCCATGCAAAAGGCGTAAAATGCAGGCGCTATGTGCTTGCACATGAGCGGCTGGAGTTTGCGACTTTTATAGGGCGATAGCCCGTTCACCGAGATGAAACGAAGTGGAATCGAGGGGCATGGCGGGCTGATTGTTTAAGACCTCAAAAGGTCCGGTCTTCAGGACCGGACCTTTTTTTCGTCTTTGTGAAAGATCCTGAAAGAAAGGAAGTTATTTATCATGGCATTAAATAAAAAAACAGTTGATGATATCAATGCAAAAGGAAAACGTGTCCTTGTAAGATGCGATTTCAACGTACCGCTGAAAGACGGCGTGATCACTGATGAGACCCGTATCGTTGCAGCACTTCCGACTATCAAAAAGCTGATAGGTGATGGCGCAAAAGTGATCCTTTGCTCCCATCTTGGAAAAGTAAAGAATGGTCCGAACGAGGGAGAATCCCTGGCACCGGTTGCAAAGCGTCTGTCTGAGAAGCTTGGCAAAGAGGTAGTATTCGTATCTGATTATCATGTAACCGGAGAGGCAGCTACCAAAGCAGTTTCTGAGATGAAAGATGGAGATGTAGTTCTTCTTCAGAATACACGTTTCCGTGGTGCTGAGGAGACCAAGAATGGTGAAGAGTTCAGCAAAGAGCTGGCTGACCTGGCTGATATCTATGTATGCGATGCATTTGGTTCTTCTCACAGAGCACATGCTTCTGTTGCAGGTGTTACTAAATTTATCAGCGCAAAAGGCGGACAGAATGTAGTTGGATACCTGATGGAGAAAGAGATCAACTTCCTTGGAAATGCAGTAGAGAATCCGGTTCGTCCGTTCGTTGCAATCCTTGGTGGTGCAAAAGTAGCAGACAAGCTGAACGTTATCTCCAACCTGCTGGAGAAATGTGATACTCTGATTATTGGTGGTGGAATGGCTTATACCTTCCTGAAAGCACAGGGCGCAGAAGTTGGTACTTCTCTGGTAGATGATACAAAACTTGATTACTGCAAAGAGATGCTTGAGAAAGCTGAAAAGCTTGGAAAGAAACTGCTCCTTCCGGTAGATACTACCATTGCAGCAGCATTCCCGAATCCGATCGATGCTGAAATTGCTGTAGAAGTTGTAGACAGCAAAGCAATTCCGGCTGATATGATGGGACTGGATATCGGACCGAAGACTGCAGAGCTTTACGCTGATGCTGTAAAATCTGCCAAGACCGTTGTATGGAACGGACCGATGGGTGTATTTGAGAACCCGATCCTTGCAAAAGGAACCATCGCAGTTGCAAAAGCACTTGCTGAGACCGATGCAATCACTATCATCGGCGGCGGCGATTCCGCAGCAGCAGTTAATACTCTTGGATTCGGCGATAAGATGACTCATATCTCCACCGGTGGCGGAGCTTCCCTTGAGTTCCTGGAGGGCAAAGAGCTTCCGGGTGTTATGGCTGCTGATGACAAATAAGTTTTCGTAAGATACCGCGGCAGTTTCAGCTGCAGACGGATATTTTATAAAGTATATCAGGAGGATATAAGAAATGGCTAGAAAGAAAATTATTGCCGGAAACTGGAAGATGAACATGACTCCGAGTGAGGCAGTAGAGCTGGTTAACACACTGAAACCGCTGGTAGCAACAGAAGATGCAGATGTAGTTTTCTGCGTACCGGCAATCGACATCATTCCGGTAATGGAAGCTGCTAAAGGTTCCAATATCCAGGTTGGTGCAGAGAACATGTACTTTGAGGAGAAAGGTGCTTACACCGGAGAGATCTCCCCGAACATGCTGACTGACGTAGGAGTAAAATATGTAATCCTTGGTCATTCTGAGAGAAGAGAGTACTTCGCAGAGACCAGCGAGACTGTAAACAAGAAGATGCTGAAAGCATTTGAGCATGGTCTGACTCCGATCATGTGCTGTGGTGAGACTTTGACTCAGAGAGAGCAGGGCGTAACTATGGATTTCATCCGTCAGCAGGTAAAAGTTGGTTTCCTTGGAGTAACTGCTGAGCAGGCTAAGACCGCTGTTATCGCTTACGAGCCGATCTGGGCAATCGGTACCGGCAAGACCGCTACTACCGAGCAGGCACAGGAAGTTTGCAAAGGCATTCGTGAGTGCATTGCTGAGATCTATGATGAGGCAACTGCAGAAGCAATCCGTATCCAGTACGGCGGATCTGTAAATGCTGCTACCGCTCCGGAGCTGTTCGTACAGCCGGATATCGATGGCGGACTGGTTGGAGGAGCTGCTCTGAAACCAGATTTCGGAAAGATCGTAAACTGGAAATAAGTCACTGAATAAGTGAAATGTATATAGCCAGATGGTTCCAAGTAAGGAATCGTCTGGCTATTTGCTTTTTAAGAAAAGATCCTGCTTATCAGACAATATATTAAGAGAAGAAATGAAAATTCTCTGAATTTGTCAAGTGACGGCTTGCATGTTCTGCGGACATCATGTACAATGACATATGGCTAGTTACAGGTTTGTTCTGAAGACAGGCCGTATACATAGATAAGATAAAGGAGAATGAAAAAATGAGCAAAAGACCAACAGTGCTGATGATTTTAGATGGCTATGGACTGAATGACAGAAAAGAAGCCAATGCGATCGCTGAGGCGAATACCCCGGTGATGGACAAACTGATGGCTGAGTATCCGTATGTAAAAGGAAATGCTAGTGGACTGGCAGTAGGACTTCCGGATGGACAGATGGGTAACTCTGAGGTTGGACATATGAATATGGGCGCAGGCCGTATCGTATACCAGGAGCTGACCCGTATCACCAAAGAGATCCAGGATGGTGATTTCTTCAAGAATGAAGCACTTCTGGAAGCTATGGATAATGCCAAGAAGAACGATTCCGCACTTCATCTGTACGGACTGCTCTCTGACGGAGGCGTTCACAGCCACAATACTCACCTGTATGCACTTCTGGAGATGGCAAAGCAGCAGGGACTTCACAAAGTATATGTACATTGCTTCCTGGATGGACGTGATACACCGCCTGCATCTGGAAAAGATTTTGTTGCCCAGTTAGTTGATAAGATGAAAGAGATCGGTGTTGGAGAAGTGGCAACCGTTATGGGTCGCTATTATGCTATGGACCGTGATAACAGATGGGATCGTGTGGAGCTGGCATACAAGGCTCTGACCAAGGGAGAAGGCATCCCGGCTGACTGCCCGATCTGCGCTGTAGAGAATTCTTATAAGGAAGAAGTATACGATGAGTTCGTAAAACCGAGCGTGGTTATGAAAGACGGACACCCGACCGCGACCATTCAGGACAAGGATTCTGTTATCTTCTTCAACTTCCGTCCGGACCGTGCAAGAGAGATTACCAGAGCTTTCTGCGCAGATGAGTTTGACGGATTTGCAAGAGAGAAGAAGCTGGATCTGACATATGTATGCTTCACTCAGTATGATGCAACGATTCCGCATACAATCATTGCATTCAAGAAAGTAGAACTCCACAATACGTTTGGTGAGTATCTGGCAGCACATCACATGACTCAGGCACGTATTGCTGAGACAGAAAAATATGCACATGTGACCTTCTTCTTCAACGGAGGAGTAGAGCAGCCCAACGAGGGCGAGGATCGTATCCTTGTAAAATCCCCGAAAGTTGCAACTTATGATCTGAAGCCGGAGATGAGCGCATATGAAGTATGCGACCGTCTGTGTGAGGCAATCCGTTCTGAAAAATATGATGTGATCATCATCAACTTTGCAAACCCGGATATGGTAGGTCATACAGGTGTAGAGGCTGCAGCTATCAAAGCCATTGAGGTTGTTGACGAGTGTGTTGGCAAGGCAGTAGAGGCACTCAAGGAAGTGGATGGACAGATGTTTATCTGTGCTGACCATGGAAATGCAGAGCAGCTTAAAGATTATGAGACCGGTGAACCGTTCACTGCTCATACCACCAACCCGGTTCCGTTCATCCTTGTAAATGCGGATTCGAAATATACGCTGAGAGAAGGCGGATGCCTGGCAGACATCGTACCGACTCTGCTGGAACTGATGGGAATGGAGCAGCCTGCTGAGATGACCGGAAAATCTCTGCTTGTAAAATAGGAGTGGCTTATGGTACTGGAGATGAAACGTGCTCTGGAAGATCTGAAAAAAGGTGCTGACGGGGCATATAGAAAAATATACGATGCAACTTATGAAGAGGTATACTGCAAGAGTTTTCTGATCACACAGGAAGAAAAACAGGCACTGAGTCTGGTGGAAGATTTTTATGCAGGTGTATTAAAAGAAATCGGCGAAGCACTGAAAGCAGAGGATCAGAATCTCTGGTTCTGGCAGCAGTATTATAAGAAGATCCGCCGCGAATATCAGAAGCTTTTAAGCATTCAGCATAAAGAGGCTCCGGGTAAAGCACAGAATCTGGCACAGATCCTGGCGGCACTTCCGCTGCTTCATCGTGTGATGCTGGTGATGGCTTATGAGGATGACTTCAGCGCAGAACAGATCAGCGCAGTGCTTGGTCTGGCATCGGAGAAGATTGAAGGCGAGCTTGAGAAGCTGGAGAAGATTCTTCCGACCCTTACACAGGGACAGCCGCAGGAGAATGCTGTATGGCTGGCAGGCTGGAAGACGATTCTGGCAGGCGCAGACCGTCAGATCCTTGGGACGGTAGCTGCTGACTGGGTGGATGTGGCCTATGAGAAGGCATCTGCTGCTGCAGGCGTGAAAGAACAGCCGAAGAAAGAAGACAACTTTGAGTATTTTGTGGCAGATGTAGATCTGACAGAAGAAAAGCCGAAGAAGAAAAAAGCAGAGCCTGTCATTGAAGAAGAGGATGATGAGGACGAAGAAGAGTATTCCGATGAAGACAATGAGGATGAGGAATACGATGACGATGATGAAGAATATGATGACGAGGATGACGAAGACGATGAGGATCGTTATGACTGGGATCTGGAAGATGATGGCCGTAAGATGATCATTATTGGAGCAGTTGTTGCAGTGATTCTTTGCGTTGTGATCGGACTTGGTGCCATGTGGTTCATGGGAAGAAACAAGAGTGACAGCGCGACATCGTCTCAGACAGAAGAACAGCAGGAAGGTGAAGATGCAGCTGCAGATCTGGTGATCAAGGGTGATGGAGATACTGCTGATGATGCAGAGCCTGCTGAGGAAACGGATGCTGAGGAGACAGAGGAGACTGAAGAGGCTGCTCCGGAAGAGGAAGAAGCAGAACCGGAAGAGCCGCAGACTGTGACTATGAAGGTCAATGCAAGCTCTTTGAATGTAAGGAGTGAAGCTAATACCACCAGCTCTGTCGTAACCAGTCTGGCAAATGGAGATACGGTAGAAGTTCTTGGTGATGCATCTCAGGAATGGGTACAGATTCGATGCACCAGCAAGAATAATGAGGAAGGCTACGTGAAGAGCGAGTATCTGGTAGCTGCCGAATAGAAAGAAAGGAACCTGCCTATACTATGAAAAAATAGTATAGGAGGTTCTTTTTTTATGAATCGATATCTGCCAATCACCTATATTTACGCAAGAGAGATCCTGGACTCCAGGGGAAACCCTACTGTGGAGGTGGAGGTGGTGCTGGATGGTGTCTATGAGGCAAGGGCATCCGTTCCGTCAGGAGCATCTACAGGGCAGTATGAGGCGGTGGAACTGCGGGATGGACAGGAACGTTACCTGGGATTGGGAGTAGAAAAGGCAGTCTCCAATGTAAACACAAAGATCGCCAATGCTCTGCTGGGGGAAAATGCGTTGAGTCAGGGATATATTGACCATCTGCTCATTGATGCGGATGGTACGGAAAATAAGTCTAACCTGGGTGCCAATGCGATCCTGCCGGTCTCTATGGCGGTTGCCAAAGCTTCTGCAAAGGCACTGGGACTTCCTCTGTATCAGTATCTGGGTGGTATTCGGACAGACAGCATGCCGGTTCCTATGATGAATATATTGAATGGAGGCCGTCATTCGAAGAATTCATTGGACTTTCAGGAATTTATGATCCTTCCTGTAGGTGCAGAGAATTTTAAGGAATCCATTCGTATGGGAACAGAGGTGTACCACAAGTTAAAACTGATTCTCAACAAAGATCAGATGGTCAGCGCAGTTGGTGACGAAGGCGGATTTGCACCGGATCTGAAAAACGCAAGGGAAGCGTTGGAATATCTGATGAAGGCAGTAGAACTGGCGGGATACGATCCGGGAAAAGATGTGGTGTTTGCCATGGATGCAGCAGCCAGCGAGTTGTTAAATGAACGGACTGGCTGTTATGATTTTCCAGGAGAAGGAAGCCAGGAAGGCTGTCAGATCAGTCGGAGTACAAATGAGATGATCGATTACTATGAATCGTTGACGGCAGAATTTCCACTGGTATCAATTGAAGATGGATTGGCGGAAAATGACTGGGAAGGCTGGCAGAAGCTTACCTGTCGTCTGGGTCAGAATATTCAGCTGGTAGGAGATGATCTGTTTGTAACGAACACCAGGCGGATCAGCTGTGGGATCAAGCTTCAGACGGCCAATGCGGTTCTGATCAAACTCAATCAGATCGGAACGCTGACGGAAGCTTTTGATGCGATCCATATGGCTCACAAGGCCGGATATCGCACCATTATATCTCATCGCAGCGGTGAGACTTCAGAGGATATGATCGCAGATCTGGCAGTAGCCTGCGGATCCGGACAGATTAAGACCGGTGCGCCATGCCGGGCGGAGCGGACGGCAAAATATAATCAGTTGCTGCGGATACAGGAAGAATTAGGAGAGCTGGCATCTTTTCGGAATCCTTTTGCTGTTGATGACGGGCGGGAGCAAAGTTCATGATTTACAGAAACCGGCATAGATGATATGATAATGCAGAACTGACTGGCGCTTAAAAACCAGTTTATGGACGGGAGAAAACAAATGAAGAAGATCATATTGGCTTCCGGATCGCCAAGAAGAAGAGAACTGCTGACACAGATCGGCATCTCCTTTGAAGTGGTGAAGGCGGAAGGTGAAGAAAAGATAACGACGGATGATCCGGAGGAAGCGGTCAAGGAGCTTGCCATGCAGAAAGCGCAGGAGGTTGCGGGCCGCGTGGATGCAGATGTGGTGATCGGAGCGGATACTGTGGTCGCTGTAGACGGCGAGATCATGGGAAAACCAAAGGATCCGGAAGATGCGGTTCGGATGATCCACCGCATTCAGGGACGGGATCATGAGGTGCTGACCGGTGTGGCTGTGATCCTGAAAAAAGGAGAGGTGGAGACCACCATCAATTTTGCAGAGACTACCCGTGTGCATGTGTTTCCTATGACAGAGGAGGAGATCCAAGCGTATGTAGCAAGCAAAGAACCCATGGATAAAGCCGGGGCATATGGCATCCAGGGGCTCTTTGCCGCATATGTATCCGGAATCGAAGGTGATTACAACAATGTGGTTGGTCTGCCGGTGGGAAGACTGTATCAGGAAGTAAAGGCCATTGCAGATGTGGATCTGCGAACCCTATAGAAGATAAGAGACAGGAGTCAGAAATATGAGATTTGTAGTACAGAGAGTGACACATGCATCTGTCACGGTAGATAGTCAGGTGATCGGAAAGATCGGAAATGGATTTATGGTGCTGATCGGTGTAGCGGATACAGACACGAGAGAGATTGCTGATAAAATGGTAAAAAAGCTGCTGGGACTTCGCATTTTTGAGGATGAGAACGGCAAGACGAATCTGGATATACATACGGTGGAAGGTGAACTTCTGCTGATCTCACAATTTACTCTCTATGCAAACTGCCGTCATGGTAACCGTCCGAGCTTTATTGAGGCAGGAAAGCCGGATATGGCCAACGAAATGTATGAGTACATCATTGCAAAATGCAAAGAGCAGGTACCGGTGGTGGAAAAAGGGGAATTTGGCGCGGATATGAAGGTAGAACTGTTAAATGATGGTCCATTCACGATTCTGCTGGATTCAGACCAACTGTAAGAAGTGACTGGAATCCGTTCCGACGACTGACGTATCAGTTGAAAATCTTCTGGTGTTATGGTAGAATAACGACAGATATGAGGCATGTGGGGATACTGCGTGCTGCGAGAAAAAATTGAGGTGCGATATGAAACGTGTACTTTTGAAACTGAGTGGAGAAGCTCTGGCCGGTGAGAAGCATACCGGATTTGATGAGGCAACCTGCCTTCAGGTTGCAGAACAGGTAAAGCAGGTGTGTGACAGCGGTGTTCAGGTAGCTATTGTGATCGGAGGAGGCAATTTCTGGAGAGGTCGTACCAGCAACAATATTGACCGTACAAAATCTGACCAGATCGGTATGCTGGCAACTGTGATGAACTGTATCTATGTGTCTGAGATTTTCCGCAGCGTGGGAATGAAGACCAAGGTATTTACTCCGTTTACCATGGGACCGATGGCTGAGATGTTTACCAAGGATGCAGCTGTTGAGTGCCTGGAGAAAGGGGTAGTGACCTTCTTCGCAGGCGGAACCGGACATCCGTATTTCTCCACCGATACCACCACAACTCTTCGGGCAGTGGAGATCGAGGCAGATGTGATTCTGCTGGCTAAGGCAGTGGACGGTGTCTATGACAGCGATCCGAAGGTGAATCCGGAAGCAAAGAAATATGATGAGATCCCGATTCAGCAGGTGATCGATCAGAAGCTGGGCGTGATGGATCTGACAGCATCTATCATGTGCATGGAGAACAAGATGCCGATGATGGTATTTGGATTGAATGAAGAAAACAGTATCGTTAATACATTAAAAGGAAAATTTTCCGGAACAAAAGTGACCGTATAAGGGAGGATATATAGATGGATGAGAGATTAAAAGTATATGACAGCAAGATGACAAAATCATTTGATGCGCTGCTGAGAGATTATGCAGCAATTCGTGCAGGACGTGCCAATCCGCATGTGCTGGACAAGATCAAAGTTGATTATTATGGAACCCCGACTCCGCTTCAGCAGGTAGGAAATATTTCTGTACCGGAGGCAAGAATCATTCAGATCCAGCCGTGGGAGAAAAAGCTGATCCGTGAGATCGAGAAGGCGATCATGACTTCTGATCTTGGTATCAACCCGACCAACGATGGTACGTCTATCCGCCTGATCTTCCCGGAGCTCACTGAGGAGCGCAGAAAAGCACTTGCCAAAGATGTGAAGAAAAAAGGCGACGAGGCAAAGGTTGCGATCCGCAATATCCGTCGTGACGCAAACGAAGCATTCAAGAAGATGAACAAGAACAATGAGCTAACGGAGGATGATCAGAAGGATCTGGAAAGTCAGGCACAGAAGATGACTGATAAATACATCAGCGACATTGATAAAGCTGTAGAAGAGAAAACAAAAGAGATCATGACCGTATAGGCATGCAATGAGGGAGGCTGCTGTTGGGTAACATGAGGAGAGCTGTGAATCACGGGTCTTCTTGTCCGACAGCAGCCTAAAACACGTTTTAGAGAAAATTTGGAGGAAACCGGTATGAATATTCCGCAGCATGTGGCGATCATTCTGGATGGAAACGGCCGCTGGGCCAAAGCAAAAGGCATGCCCCGCAATTATGGACATGTACAGGGAGCAAAAAATGTGGAGAAAATCTGTGAAGATGCATATTATATGGGTATCAAATATCTTACAGTCTATGCATTTTCCACGGAGAACTGGAAGCGTAGCAAGGATGAAGTGGATGCATTGATGACATTGCTGCGCAATTATATGAAGACCTGTGTCAAGACAGCGAAGAAAAATCATATGCGCGTGCGTGTGATCGGAGATAAGAGCGGACTGGCAGAGGATATCCAGGCAAGCATTGCAAAGCTGGAGGAAGAGTCTAAGGATCAGGACGGACTGAACTTTACGATTGCCATTAATTATGGAAGTCGGGATGAGATCTGTCGTGCAGTGAAAAAGATCGTGGCAGAAGGAATTGCACCGGAGGATATTACAGAGCAGGTGATCAGTGATCATCTGGATACAGCAGGAATCCCGGATCCGGATCTTCTGATCCGTACCAGCGGAGAACTTAGATTATCCAATTATCTGATGTGGCAGCTTGCTTATACAGAGTTTTATTTTACTGATGTACCGTGGCCGGATTTTAATAAGGCGGAGCTTGAAAAAGCGATTGAAAAATACAATGGCCGTGACCGTCGGTATGGGGGAGTGAAAGAAGAATGAAAGCATTTTTAACCAGACTGACCAGTGGTATTTTGTTGCTGGTAATCATTGGCGTGACCTGTGCATTTGGCAGCTGGCCGCTTTGGATCGCAGTAACACTGGCGGGTTTTATTGGCCTTCATGAATTCTATCGAGTGCTGGAGATTCCCAGGGGGGATACTCTCTGGTGGATCGGCATGATTGGTGCGGGACTGTGGTCGTTCATCAGCTTTGTTGTCTGTGGTGGTGATCCGGCATGGAAAGAAAATCTGTGGCTTACACTGGTTGCGGCATTTATGCTGATCATGCTGGAATATGTGATTTCCTATCCTAAATACAATACCCAGCAGATCATGGCAGCATTTTTCGGCATCTTCTATGTGCCGGTCATGCTGAGTTTTATCTATCAGACCCGGATGCTGGAAGATGGATTTCAACTGGTCTGGCTGATCTTCTTAAGTGCATGGGGCTGCGACACCTGCGCATACTGTACAGGTGTACTGATCGGAAAGCATAAGCTGGCACCGGTATTAAGTCCGAAGAAATCCATTGAAGGAGCCATCGGGGGCGTTGTAGGTGCGGCATTGCTTGGAGCGGCGTATGGAGCGTTGCTGGGTAAGTATACGGCAACCTTTGCCCTGATCTGCGCAGTGGGCGCAGCGGCTTCCCAGATTGGAGATCTGGCGGCATCAGCGGTGAAGAGACAACATGGCATTAAGGATTATGGTACGCTGATTCCAGGACATGGAGGGATCCTGGACCGGTTTGACAGCGTGATCGTTACAGCTCCCATGATCTATGTACTTGCATTAAGGATGCTTGGATGATCGGTCGGGAATAAATAAGGCAGTCAGAAGCGACTGCAGGAGAACAGGAGAACAGCAGATGAAGAAGATAGCAATCTTAGGCTCTACTGGTTCCATTGGCACACAGACATTGGAAGTGGCAAGAGAAAATGGTGATCTTCAGATCACAGCACTGGCGGCGGGAAATAATATTGAACTGCTGGAAAAGCAGATCCGCGAGTTCCATCCGGGACTGGTAGCTGTATGGAAAGAAGAAAAGGCAAAGGAATTAAAAGACAGAGTAAAAGATCTGGATGTGAAGGTGGTCTGTGGCATGGATGGACTTCTGGAGGTGGCGACAGAACCGTCTTCAGAGATCCTGGTGACGGCAATCGTAGGTATGATCGGCATTCGTCCGACTATCGCAGCTATGAAAGCTGGAAAGGATATTGCGCTTGCCAATAAAGAAACACTGGTAACGGCAGGTCATATTATTATTCCGCTGGCGAAGGAGTGCAACGTACAGATCCTTCCGGTGGACAGTGAGCACAGTGCGATTTTCCAGTGTCTGAACGGAGAGCACAGAAGTCAGTTGAAGAAGATTCTTCTGACAGCTTCCGGTGGCCCGTTCCGCGGAAAGAAAAAGGAAGAACTGAAACATGTACAGGTGGAGGATGCCTTGAAGCATCCGAACTGGTCCATGGGAAGAAAGATTACCATTGACTCTGCAACGCTGGTCAACAAAGGACTGGAGATGATGGAGGCACGTTGGCTCTTCGGCGTGGAACCAAAAGATATTCAGATCGTGGTACAGCCTAAGAGCATCATTCATTCTATGGTGGAGTTTGTAGATGGTGCAGTGATTGCGCAGCTTGGCACACCGGATATGAAGCTGCCGATCCAGTATGCCCTGTATTATCCGGATCGCAAGTATCTGCCGGGAGACCGGCTGGACTTCTGGTCATTGAACCAGATTACTTTTGAAAAACCGGATATGGAGAATTTCCCGGGACTGAAGCTGGCATTTGATGCGGCAGCTGCAGGCGGCTCCATGCCGACGGTCTATAATGCGGCCAATGAGCGGGCAGTAGCCAAATTCCTGGATCGGAAGATCGGTTTTCTCGATATTCCTGAGATTATCAGTGAGTGTATGGCTGCCCACAAGGTTGTGGAAGCTCCGACTGTGGAGCAGATCCTTCAGACAGAGGCTGCAACCTATGACATGATTGAGAGCAGGTGGTAGATTGAGTTATATTCTGGCACTGATCATATTCAGTGCGATCGTTATATTTCATGAGCTTGGACATTTTCTTCTGGCAAAATGGAATGGTATTGAAGTGATTGAATTTTCTCTTGGCATGGGACCAAGACTCTTAAGCCATGTGTGGGGAGATACACGGTATTCGCTGAAGCTTCTGCCGATCGGTGGTTCCTGTCAGATGGTAGGAGAGGAAGAAGCCAGCGATTCTGAAGGTGCTTTTGGAAATAAATCTGTCTGGGCACGGATCGCTGTGGTGGCGGCAGGCCCTGTATTTAATTTTATTCTGGCATGGGTGCTGGCGTTGATCATTGTGGGAAGCGTGGGCTACGACAATACAATGGTGGACATTATTCCAGATTCTGCGGCAGCAGAGGCTGGCATGGAAGATGGTGACCAGATCATCAGCATCAATGGAAGCCGTACTTGGCTCTACCGGGAGGTAAGTCTTTACAGCAGTCTTCATCAGGGACAGACGGCAACAGTAGTCTTTGAACGGAATGGAGAGAAGCAGACGGTTGTGCTGACTCCGAAGCAAAGCGACACCGGAGCTTATCTCTATGGATTTTCCAGAACTGTGCAGCGGGAAAAGGGCGGTGCACTGGAAACAGTTGGATACAGCTGTGCAGAGATCCGCTACTGGCTGAAGGCTACCGTTGAAAGCCTGAAGATGCTGATCGGCGGACAGGTGGGACTGGAGGAAATGTCCGGTCCGGTGGGAATCGTCAGCACGATTGGTGATACCTACAAGGAATCCCGGGTAGATGGCTGGTATTATGTGACTATGAATATGATCATGATCGCAATTCTTCTGAGTGTGAACCTGGGAGTAATGAATCTCCTGCCCATACCGGCACTGGATGGGGGGCGGCTGGTATTTCTGATCCTTGAGGCTATTCGCGGCAAGGCTATTCCACAGGAAAAAGAAAGTATGGTGCATTTTACAGGATTTGTATTGTTGATGGGACTGATGGCTGTGATTCTGTTCAGCGATTTGCATAAACTTTTTATTAAGTGATGATTATTTTGTACGAAGGTGATATAATGGGTGCATATGAATCGAATGATATGGCGCTGAAAATTGAATTGTAAGGGGAAGAAAAAAGATGGAAATACGTTTTGTAGAACCAGCAGAAGTGGAGCAGCTCAGAAGAAATGTGCAGACAGCGTTCCCATCTAAGACACCACAGGCATTACTGGACAATATGCCAGAAGAACTTGTCAGACCGGAGGAAGGGAGATATCTTGGCTGTTTTGATGATGACGGCACCATGATAGGCTCTCTTCTTATGATGGATTTTGAGATGAATGTCCGTGGGAAGATGATGAAAATGGGGGCACCAGCCTATGTATCCACAAACTTTCTGCATAAGAAGGAACATATTGCAAGAAATCTTCTCAGGGTTCAGATGGGGGTATTTGCACAGACAGGCACGGCAGTTGGAGCACTGCATCCATTTAATCCGGCTTTTTATCGCAAAATGGGATATGGATATTGTACGGAACAGGTAATGTATTCACCGCGTCCACAATATATCCGTTCCTATGGAGATAAATCCGGCCTGTCCTATGCAGGACCAGAGGATGAGGAAGAAATACTGGAGTTCTACCGGCAATATGCCAGAAAAACACATGGAGCGACGATCCATCCTTTTATGGATAAGCATCGGATCTTTGATGAACCATATGTGGTAGTCTGCAGAAGAAATGGAAAGATTACAGGATATCTGACCTTTGATTTTGTGCAAGTGGATCATTATACAGATATGTATCATGACCTGGCGGTGCGTGAACTGATCTGTGAGGATATGGAGACCATGAAGCAGTTCCTGACGTTTTTTGCTTCACAGACCGATCAGATCGAGAGAGTGCGTATCTATACGTATGAAGAATATTTCCATATATTGTTTACGAATCCGGACAGTGGCGAGAACCGGGCCTATGATGGAGCAATTCAGGAGACGGGAAGGAAGATCATGGGATTTATGTTCCGTATTCTGGATCTGGAGGAATATTTCCGACAGCAAAGTCATTGTGACAAACCTGTGAGTAGAGCATTTACGTTGGAGCTCCAGATAGAGGATGATTTTATGGAATCCAACAATAAGACGATCCGGCTTCGGGTAGATGGGGATCGGGTATGTCAGACGGATGCTCAGAAAGCAGATGTGATTCTGAAGGCAAAGATTGCAGATCTGTCTTCGCTGGTTGTTGGTGCGATCCCACTGGAAACATTTCTGTGGTCTGAGCAGATGGAATGCAGTGATCATGCTTATGTGCAGGATATACAAAATGCCATCGGCTGGAGCCGGAAACCAAAGAATTATACATATTTTTAAGCAAAAAGAAGGAAGAGGAGACTCTTCCTTCTTTCTGCTTAAAAATGGACATAAAAAAGAAAAATTGTAACAATTGCATAGTTGTAAAAAAAATTTTTATGAATGAATAGACAAACTGCAAAAATGATGTATACTAAGAAAGCGTTGAAAAGATGATTTGTACAACTGCTCGGCTCGGAGACAGGTGAAAAGACAGAATCATCAAATGAACGAAAGGATATGTGCAGCGCCATATGCATATATCAGTTACCTGACTTGTTGATTGAAAAAGTGAATAGGGAAGGAATGACATCGATGAAGATTCATATTATGAAAACGGTGTCAGAAGGAACTAGGCAGATTATTATTCGACGAGCACGGATGGAAGGACTTGATGTGCTGTTTCAGGAGCATTCTGCATTGGCGGTGCTCAATGGGAACGTATGTGATCTGATCTATGCAAGTGATCTTGCTCAGAAAGCATCGGATGTGGAAGTGTTTGAGATCAGCGGCAATTGTCCGCAGCATCTGACCTGCCTTGCAATTCTGGGATCTGCATCCGCGGTGGATGAAGCAGTTAAGCGGATCAATTCAGAATCATGGTAAACTGTCAAAAGGTTTCTTTTATTGATATCGGAAGGCGCGCCGTATAAGTAGAATTATATGGTGCTGTTTTTATTTTCTGAAGAATGTAAGGAGGTTACTAGAAAATGGACAGCTACTTAGTGAAGCCAAGGATCTATATGGATCGTGAAGGGCTGACAGAGATTTTACAGGGCCGTAAAAAAGCATTTATCGTTACAGACCGGTTCATGCATGAAAGTGGAAAGGTCTCCTATATTACAGATATCTGTGCAAGAATGGGTGTGGAAGTTACCATCTTTTCAGAGATCAAGCCGGATCCGGATATTGCAACTGTAACAAAAGGAATCTCTATGATGGTAGACATAAAACCGGATGTGCTGTTTGCTTTGGGAGGAGGATCTTCCATTGATGCGGCAAAAGCCATGAATTATCTGGCATCAAGAGAAGGTATGCTGGAAAAGGCATACTTTGTTGCAATCCCGACGACCAGTGGTACCGGAAGTGAAGTGACGACCTTTGCGGTCATCAGCGATCCGGATAAGAAAGCAAAATATCCGCTGATCTCTGAGAATATGCTCCCGGATGCGGCGGTTCTGGATGCAGAGCTTACCAAGACAGTGCCGGCATCGATCACTGCTGATACAGGTATTGATGTACTGACACATGCGTATGAAGCATATGTTTCATCAAAGGCCAATGATTTTACCGATGCAGCTGCTGAGAAGTCTATGAAGCTTGTATTTGAATATCTTCCGGAAGCGTACAAAGCAGCAGGAAAGAATATAGAAGAGCTGACGAAAGAAGATCTGTATGCAAGACAGAAGATGCATCATGCGTCCTGTCTGGCAGGAATGGCATTTTCCAATGCAGGACTTGGTATCAATCACAGTATGGCACATACCCTGGGCGGACATTTCCATATTCCACACGGAAGAGCCAATGCAGTGCTTCTCCCCTATGTGATGGCATACAATTGTGGATGCCGTACTTCTCTCACACCTGTTGCAGAACGTTATGCAAAGATGTCTACGGTTCTATCACTTGATAGCGGAAGCAGCAGACAGAGTGCATTTGGTGCGATCCGTGCAACGAAACAGCTCATCAGAAAGCTGAATATTCCATCCTGTATTAAGAATCTTGGAATTCCGGAAAATGAGTTTGTGGCTGCTCTGGATGAGATGGTGGATGCAGCAATGGCAGATTCCTGCACGGCAACCAATCCGAGAGTTCCGACAAAGGAAGAACTGAAGGAGCTTTTCATGGAAGCTTATAGAGGAAGAGAGATCTGATGATAGAAAAATTTGATTCATCAAAGGAAAGAATTATTCAGGAATTTGTTCCAGGCAAGCAGATTACACTGGCACATATTATTCCCAATCCGGTGAGTGATCTTTATTCAAAAATGGGAATGATAGATGGAGATGGTGCGATCGGAATCTTTACGATCACGCCAAGCGAAGGTGCGATCATTGCTGCAGATGTGGCAAGTAAAGCCGGTGGAATCAAGATTGGATTTGTGGATCGTTTTAATGGAACACTGATCATTACCGGTGAAGTGGCTTCCGTGGAAGCGGCGATGAATGGAGTAATCGCAAAATTGTGTGATTACATGGGATTTGCAAAGCCGGAGATCACACAGTCCTGATGATCAACCGTTATAAAGTCAGAAAGAGGACAGCAATATGAAAACCAAGATCATCCTGATTGGAAGATCCATGGCAGGCAAGACAACACTTTGCCAGTATTTGACTAATGAAGAACTGAGATATAAGAAGACCCAGACGATCCAGGTGATAAATAAAACGATGGTCGATACACCAGGTGAATATTTTGAACATCGGTTCTGGGGTGCTTTGTCAGTCACAGCAGCTGAGGTAGACTGTATTGTTCTTGTACAGCAGTCAACAGAAAGCGGCACCATGTTTCCGCCAGGATATGCAACCACATTTGGAAAGCCCTGTGTGGGTGTAGTGACAAAATGTGATCTTGGAAGCAAAGAGCAGATCGAAAATGCAAAAAAATATCTGGAGCTTGCAGGAGCAAAGAAGACATTTGTTACCAGCAGCTATACAGGAGAAGGGTTTGACGCGTTTCTAAAGTATATGGAGGAGATGGATAGCCATGCATGAGATCATAAAAAGTGTAGGAATTGATATCGGCACATCAACTACACAGCTGATTTTCAGCGAACTGACAATTGAAAATGAAGCAAGCAATTATGTGGTGCCGAGGATCAACATTGTTGATAAGAAAGTAACATACAGAAGCAAGATCTATTTTACCCCTCTGCTGGATCAGAAGACCATTGATGCGGAGAAGGTAAAAGAAATTATTGAAAAAGAATATCAGGATGCAGGAATGAAACCGGAGGATCTCTCCACAGGAGCTGTGATCATTACCGGTGAGACTGCAAGAAAACAGAATGCCAATGTTGTACTGAATACATTAAGTAATCTGGCAGGAGATTTTGTCGTTGCAACTGCAGGACCGGATCTGGAATCCGTCCTCTCTGCAAGAGGCGCTGGCGCAGACAAGCTGTCAAAGGAACACAGACAGACTGTGGCAAATCTGGACATTGGCGGAGGCACCAGTAACATTGCCGTATTTCAGAACGGAATCTTAAGGGGAACCAGCTGCCTGGATGTGGGCGGCAGATTGATCAAGATCGATGAGAACGGAAAAATTTACTATATTTTTCCGGGAACAAAGGAGCTTGCAAAAGCTCATGGAATCGAGATCAATGTTGGGGATACGGCAAAAGAAGAGACCCTCATGAAGGTATGTGAACTGATGGCAGATCAGCTGGCACAGGCGATCAATAAAGAGCCTGCAGATGATATGCACAGCAAGATGTATACCAATCATGGCAAAAAACTGAAAGAAGAACCTGCAATTGATGCGGTTACTTATTCAGGCGGCGTTGCCAGTGTCTACTATGAAGGAGAGCCAGCAGATGTATTTGCCTATCATGATGTAGGGGTATTGCTTGCAAGAGCGATCAAAAATCATCCGGTTCTCAAAACCGTACCGACCTATCAGGCAGCGGAGACGATCCGTGCCACAGTTGTAGGTGCAGGTACCCATACAACAAATGTTAGTGGCAGCACCATCCAGTATACGGATGGAAAACTGCCCATAAAAAACATTCCGGTTCTGCGATTGTCTGAAGAAGATGAACAGGACCCGGCATTGTTCCAGTCGACTCTTCATAAAAAACTTCAGCTATTCATGAGTGAGGGTCATATGGAACAGGTAGCAATCGTAATTTCCGGTAAATATCATTCCAGCTTTTTAAAAGTTCAGGAACTGGCAGAAATGATCATCCATGGGGCAGAAGCGGTTATCTCGGGACCGTATCCATTGATTGTGGTCATTGAAAATGATATTGCCAAGGTATTGGGAAATGCGATCAATGTGCTCCTGGAGCGCAAAAAAGATCTCATCTGTATTGATGGAATCTATGCGAACGACGGAGATTATATTGATATCGGAGAACCAGTTGCCATGGGACGGGTAGTCCCGGTTGTTACCAAAACTTTAATTTTCAATTCTTGAGAAGGAGGACAAGAAAATTGATCTTAAAGACACATTTACGCGGAAAAGTCTATGAATTCAAATCTCTTCGCGAAGTAATGGGTAAAGCCAATGAAGAGAAATCCGGCGACAAGCTTGCTGGGGTTGCTGCTGAATCCGCAGAGGAGAGAGTTGCAGCCAAAGCAGTTCTCATGCACATTACGATGAAAGATTTGTATGAAAATCCGGCTGTTCCGTATGAAACAGACGAAGTAACAAGAATCATCGTTGATGGTCTTGACCCGATTATTTATCGCAGTATCCAGTCCTGGACTGTATCTGAGTTAAGAGAGTGGATCCTGGATATTAATACAACAGGTGACATGATCAGAACAGTGGCAAAAGGTCTTACTTCTGAAATGATTGCAGCTGTCTGCAAACTGATGACAAATCTTGACCTTGTTTATGCCGCAAAGAAAATCCGAGTACAGGCACATTGTAATACAACAATTGGTCTTGATGGAACATTCTCTTCCCGTCTGCAGCCGAACCATACGACTGATGATCCGAAAGGAATCATTGCATCTACTATGGAAGGTCTTTCCCTTGGCTGCGGTGATGCCGTTATCGGTCTGAACCCGGTAGATGACTCTGTGGAGAGCGTTGCAAGAGTATTGAAGAGTTTCGATGATTTCAGAAATAAATGGGAAGTACCGACTCAGACCTGCGTACTTGCTCATGTGACAACCCAGATGGAAGCATGTGAGAAACAGCATGCTCCGATCGACCTGTTATTCCAGTCCATCGCAGGATCTCAGAAAGGTAATGAAGCTTTCGGCCTGACAGCAGCTATGCTGGATGAGGGATATCAGATGATGAATGAAAAAGGAACCAGTGCAGGTCCGAACTACATGTATTTCGAGACCGGACAGGGTTCCGAGCTTTCTTCCGATGCACACAACGGATGGGACCAGGTAACCATGGAAGCTCGTTGTTATGGATTCGCAAGAAGATATCATCCGTTCCTTGTTAATACCGTAGTTGGTTTCATCGGACCGGAGTATCTGTATGATGCAAAACAGGTTACCAGAGCAGGTCTTGAGGATCACTTCATGGGTAAACTGACAGGCCTTCCAATGGGCTGTGATGCCTGCTACACCAACCATATGAAGACTGACCAGAACGATATTGAGAATCTGGCAACTCTTCTTGTGGCAGCAGGATGCAACTATATCATGGGTGTTCCGCAGGGTGATGACTGTATGCTGATGTATCAGTGTACCGGTTATCATGAGGCAGCATCTCTTCGTGAAGTATTTGGTCTTCGTCCGATCAAAGAGTTTGATGAGTGGCTTGAAAAGATGGGATTCTCCAAAGACGGCAAACTTACAGACCTTGCAGGCGATGCATCAGTATTCTTAAAGTAAGGGGAGGTGGAAGTTTTGAACGAAAAAGATTTAAGAGATATTATTGCTCAGGTTCTTACTGAGATGAATGTAACAGATAAAGCAGAACCTGCTGCATCTGCAACATCAGCAGCTTCCGCATCAACAGCTCAGGCAGCTCCTGCACAGAAAGAAGCGGATACAAAGAAAGCATCTGATGATGATCAGTTTGTAGAGGATGTAGCACTGATCGATATTAAAAAACAGTATCTGGTAGAGCATCCGGTTGCAGGAGATGCTTATTATGAACTGAAACAGTATGCACCTTGTCGTCTGGGTATCGGCAAAGCAGGTGCCAGATACAAGACCTTACCGGTACTGGAATTCCGTGCAGCACATTCCGCAGCACAGGATGCCGTATTTACAGACGTAGATCCAGAGGTTATTGAGAAACTTGGACTGTTCACTGTTCAGACAAAATGTGACAGTAAAGATACCTATCTTACAAGACCGGACCTTGGTCGTGTCCTCAGTGATGAAGCTGTTCAGACGATCAAAGAAAAATGCAAAATGCATCCGACTGTACAGATCTATGTATCTGACGGACTTAGTTCCGCAGCAGTTGCAGCCAATACCGCTGATGTTCTTCCGGCAATTCTTCAGGGCCTTAAGAGCTATGGTATTGAAGCAGGTACACCGTTCTTTGTAAAATATGGACGTGTTGGTGTCATGGATCAGATTTCTGAGATCACAGGCGCTGACGTTACTTGTGTACTGATCGGTGAAAGACCAGGTCTTATTACAGCAGAATCCATGTCTGCATATATTGCTTACAAGGCAACAGTTGGTATGCCGGAAGCAAGAAGAACAGTTGTTTCCAATATTCACAAAGATGGTACGATCCCGGCTGAGGCAGGAGCGCATATTGCAGATATCATCAAGAAGATTCTGGAAGCAAAAGCAAGTGGAACAGACCTTAAACTTTAATCATTCTGGATGGAGGTAATAACAAAATGAAAAGAGATCCGTTAAAAGCGACTGTCCTTGCAACGAGATATATCCCGAATGCAACACAGAAAATGGTTCAGGATTTGATCACAGCTGGTGGAATTATTGAATATGATCCGCAGCGTCATCGTTCACTGGCACTGCTGACAGCAGACAGTGATGATGTAACTTATACAGCGCTTGATGAAGCAACAAAGAAAGCAGATGTAGATGTTATCTATGCACATTCCTTCTATGCTGGAGCAGCAAATGCAAACACCAAGCTCGCAGGTGAGATCATTGGTGTTCTGGCAGGACCGAACCCGGCAGAGGCAAGAGCCGGCCTGGAAGCTGCTGTAGACTTTATTGAAAATGAAGCTCATTTCGTATCTGCAAATGATGACGATTCCATTCCGTATTATGCGCATTGCATTTCCCGTACTGGTTCTTATCTGTCCAGCACCAATGGAATCAAAGAAGGTGAAGCTCTTGCATACCTGATTGCTCCGCCGCTGGAAGCAATGTACGCTCTGGATGCAGCAATCAAGGCAGCAGATGTAACCATCGTTGCTCTGTACAATCCGCCTAGTGAGACCAACTTTGGTGGAGGTCTTCTGACTGGAAGCCAGTCAGCTTGTAAAGCAGCATGTAACGCATTTGCGGAAGCCGTTGAGGCAGTTGCAGAAAACCCACTGGTATAAGTAATCACAACTGAGGTACTATATGAAAGCATTAGGAATGATTGAATTATATGGTTACCTTGCAGCAGTGGAAGCTCTCGATAGTGCATTAAAAGCAGCAAATGTCAGCAGTCTTGGAGCAACAAAGGTAGGCGGCGGACTGGTAACAGTGATGGTAGAGGGAGATGTAGGAGCAGTAAAAGCCTCTATGGATGCAGCAGCAAGTGCTGCGGAAAGAGTTGGAGAGGTGATCAGTGTTCATGTGATCCCAAGACCTCACGAGTCAGTGGGCGAGATGCTCAAGCCATCGACGCCTTCTGCTCCGGAAAAATCTTCGGAGTCTGATCCGGAGCCGAAGCCCGAGCTGGAATTGAAGCTTGAACCTGAAGTAGAAACAGTGCCGGAAGTTTCCGAGACTCCGATTGCTGAAGTTTCAGACAATGCAGTGATCGAAGAACCTGTAAAAGCTGAATCTTACACCGAGGAAATATTGGAGAAAATGTCTGTTTCAAAGCTCAGAACGATTGCAAGAGAATTGCAGGTCGATAATATGACAAGAGAACAGATTCGATTTGGCAAAAAGACAGAACTGATTCAGAACATACTAGAATTTACAGGACGGGAGATATAAAATATGCAGTTGTATGATAAAGATTTGTTGTCAGTTCAGGAAGTGAGAGATCTTGTTGAAAAGGCCAAAAAAGCTCAGCAGGAATTTGCACAGAAGAGTCAGAAAGAGGTAGATGCAATCGTAAAGAGCGTTGCAGAAGCCGGAGTCAGAAATGCAAAAAGACTTGCGAAGATGGCTCATGAAGAGACAGGGTTTGGTATCGAGGCTGACAAGGTAATAAAAAATGTATTCGGAAGTCGCGGTGTCTATGAAGCAATCAAAGACATGAAGACGATCGGAGTACTTGAAGTAGATGAGGAGAAAAAAACCAAAAAGATCGCAATTCCGGTTGGTATTGTAGCAGGTCTGATTCCTTCTACAAATCCTACGTCTACTGCATTTTATAAATCAGAGATTGCGCTGAAGGGTGGAAATGCAATTATCTTTTCTCCGCATCCAAATGCAAAGAACTGTATCGTAGAAGCGGTTAAGGTGATCCGCACAGCCATTGCTGAGGCAGGTGGAAACGAAGATCTTGTATCTGTGATCACCATACCTACGATTCAGGCAACGGATATGTTGATGAAACATCCGGATGTTGCCATGATCCTGGCAACAGGAGGCAGCGCAATGGTGCGTGCCGCATATTCTTCAGGAACACCGGCTATCGGTGTGGGACCTGGAAATGGACCTGCTTATATTGAAAAGACAGCAGATGTAGCCCTGGCGGTTAAACGTATCATGGATTCAAAGACTTTTGACAATGGAACGATCTGTGCATCCGAGCAGTCCGTTATGTGCGACTGTGATATGGAACCGGCCGTTCGTGTCGAGATGGAAAAACAGGGAGCTTATTTCCTGAATGATGAGCAGATCGCAAAACTTGGAAAATTCATCCTTCGAGCAAACGGAACTATGAATCCGCAGATCGTTGGTAAGAGTGCCCAGGTGATTGCAGATCTGGCTGAGATTGAGATTCCGGAAGGAACAAGAGTTCTGGTTGCAAAAGAGACTGGCATTGGATTTGGACATCCATATTCCAATGAGAAGCTTGCTCCGATCCTTGGATTCTATACTGCAGAGAATTATGTGGAGATCTGTGAACTTGCACAAAAGGTTCTTCATTACGAAGGAGCAGGACATACATTCTCCATGCATACCAAAGATCCTAAGATCGTAGATTATTTTGCGGCAAGAATACCGGCTTCCCGTATCATGGTAAATACGCCAAGTGCACTTGGTGGCATCGGCGCTTCCACAGGTATGCAGCCGGCACTGACACTTGGATGCGGTGCCATCGGAGGAAGTGCTACTTCTGAAAACGTAGGACCGCAGCATTTGATCAATATTCGTGTTGTTGCAGAAGGATTGCTGGAGATGGATGAGATCCGCAAAAATACGGAAGCTTTGATCGCGGCTCCTTGCTGTACTGGCTCAAAGGCGGAAGATATTGACGTAGATATGCTGGTCAATGAAATCGTAAAGCGCCTTCAGGCAATATAAAATATCTAAAAAATAAAAGACAATTAATTTAAGGAGGACATTACAATGGCAGTTACTCAGGCATTAGGAATGATTGAAACAAAAGGATTAGTAGCATCTATCGAGGCAGCAGATGCAATGGTTAAAGCAGCAAACGTTACTCTTGTTGGAAAGGAGCATGTAGGCGGCGGACTGGTAACCGTTATGGTACGTGGTGATGTAGGTGCAGTAAAAGCTTCTGTTGACGCTGGCGCAGCAGCAGCTGAGCGTGTTGGTGAGCTGATCTCCGTACACGTAATCCCGAGACCACACGAGGAAGTAGAAGGAATTCTGCCACAGCTTTCTAAATAAGTGATTTGTGACTGACCTGCCCGGAGCGTAAAGCCTCCGGTGCAGGTAGTTTATAAAACACCATATTAGGAGGTGGCACGACATGAAAGTCATTACCGAAGCAATTTTACGGGATGAACTGCGAGATACACAGATAGAGACTTATGTGATCCCGGAAGGAAAGATTCTTTCCCCGGCCGCAAGAGAATATCTGCAGCAGAATAAAGTAAAAATTGTTAGTTCGAAAGACAAGCCGCTCCGCAAAAGTAATATTGAAGTAGTAGCCACAGATGTTCCACCTGCACAGGAACCTGAAGTTCCGAAGAAAGTGGAAAATCTGCCGAAACCAAAATATGTAGATGATACGACTGGCGCATTTTATTTTGAAAAGCCGGAACACATGACACAGCTGGCAGGAAACAGACTGGTTGCCAAGGACGACAAGAGAATTCTTTTCCGTGGAAAACTGGATGCATTAGAAGCACTCTTTGTTCTGAACCAGACTATACTGATCGAGATGGGCGAGGATATGTCCATTGTAGAAGACCTGGAAGATGTGTTGACAAGTATCCGGGAAATGATGAGATGTGATGTGCTGGAAGAACCGTTTACAAGAGAAACCATTATCGGGCTGACTCACGCTGAACTGAGAGAGCATTCGCATTATCCGATGAAATATTATAAGGTAAAACAGATGGTGCTTCCAAGTTATAAGCTGGGTAAGACATATGCATTATTGAATCAGATGCGGACTGCAGTGCGTGAGACAGAAGTAGCGGCTGCAACCGCTTTCCATAACGGAAAGAGTTATGACCGAGGTGATATCATCGAGGAATTAAACCGCATGTCCAGTGCAATGCATATCCTGATGTGTAAACAGTTGGCAAAACTTCAGAATCAGGAGGCAAAATGAATAGAATAATAGACGAAGTCGTTGATTCTATTGTAAAGTCTGGTCTGGTCGAAGTGGAAGTGTCGGCAAGACATGTACACTTGACCCAGGAACAGATAGAGATCCTGTTTGGAGAAGGTGCACAGCTTCACCCGAAGCGTATGCTGTCCCAGCCGGGGCAGTTCCTGAGTGAAGAGAAAGTAAAGCTGGTAGGAAAAAAAGGAACCTTACAGGTATCTGTTTTGGGACCGGCCAGAAGTGCTGCTCAGGTAGAGGTTTCTATTACTGATAAACGAACTCTGGGAGTAGAAGCTCCGGTTCGGGAGTCCGGCAATCTGGAAGGTGCCGGAACTATCACCATTGAAGGACCTAAGGGTGTACTAAAAGACATCCCGGCAGCGATCGTAGCCCATAATCATATTCATGTTCCAACGGACATTGCCCGTAAAATGAATATGAAGGACGGAGAGCGTGTCAGTGTTCAGATGCTCACAGAGCGTATGCTGACATTTGATGATGTGGTGATCCGTGTCAGTGATAAATATCGGTATAAGATGCATATCGATTTTGATGAAGCGAATGCAGCTATGGTAAGCGGCTTTACATTAGGAAAGATTATCAGACATTAAAAAAGGAAACATATCGACAGGAGCAATTGGAATGGATATTCAAAGAATCGAAAGCTATATGAAAAGGGTAGAACAGTCTGAGACCGAAACCTTTCAGCCTGTAGGCAACAAATTTAAAGTGGGATTGGATCTTGGTACTGCATATATCGTGATCGTAGTCTTGGATGAAGAGAACAATCCGATTGCATGTGAGAAGCAGGCGCATAACTTCCTGAAAGATGGAGTAGTTGTGGA
The DNA here is from genome assembly GCF_040096225.1 of Hominiventricola aquisgranensis. Taxonomy (NCBI): domain Bacteria; kingdom Bacillati; phylum Bacillota; class Clostridia; order Lachnospirales; family Lachnospiraceae; genus Hominiventricola; species Hominiventricola aquisgranensis. The sequence goes on from NZ_JBBMFC010000003.1 coordinate 166,707, forward strand.
TTATTCTGGAACCCTCCGAGTGGTAAAAGAGTTAAAGAAAAAACTGGAAGACCGTATATCAGAAAAAACCGGCAGAGAAGTAGAGCTTATTGACTGTGCGATCGCTATGCCGGCAGGTACTGAAAGCAGTGTAAAGACACATCAGTATGTGGCAGAAGGTGCAGGATTTGAAGTAGTTGCAGTGTTGGATGAGCCCAGTGCTGCAAATGCTGTGTACCAGATCTCAGATGGTGTGATCGTAGATATTGGTGGCGGTACGACAGGACTTGCTATCCTGAAAGATGGCAAGGTGGTTGATATTCAGGATGAGCCAACAGGTGGTACGCATCTGTCGTTAGTACTTGCAGGTAATTATCATATCAGTTTTGATGAGGCAGAGGTGATTAAGCAGGATTACAGCAAACATCGCGAGATTCTTCCGATTTTGAAACCGGTAGTAGAAAAGATGGCAAGTATTATCAAAAAGTATGTAAATCTCAGCGAGACGGATACCATTTACCTTTGTGGTGGTACCTGCTGCCTCACCGGTATGGAAAAAATTATTGAAAAAGAGACGGGTATCAAAACCGTCAAGCCGGAGAATCCATTTTTGGTTACTCCGACGGGAATTGCAATGAATTGCAAATAGTTAGGAGGAATACGCATGGATTTAGATGCATTAGTCAACGAAATCTATCGTCGAGTACAAGAGCGTGTTGCCGCCTGTGAAGCTGAGCCGGAAGCGGAAGCTAACCATATTGGAGTTGTGGGAGCGGAAGATAAACCTGTGCTTGGTATCATATCTGAGAATCATGGAGAGATTTGCCACAAAGTCTATGAATGTAAACAACTGGCAGAGTATTATCGGATGAGATGTGCTTTGCTTGAGGATACATGGGATGTGGAAAACTGGGAAGCCGTGATCGCATATACACTGACCAATGAGGCGCTGGGAAAGATCGTAAATGGTATTTTTGATACGCCTTATACAAAAGCATTTGGAAAGGCTCTGCTTTGTGGTAAGAAAATCTATGTTCCGGAAGAGGATGTGGAATTATATCACTATCGTAAGACTGCACCAAGGGAATATTATGGAAAGCTCGAAGCAAATCTTGAGCTCCTGAAAAAGAGCGGGGTGGAGATCCTTCCGAATGAGCAGATCGGACCTGCTATTCTGGGAAGTGAGTGCTGTACAAGCAGTACAGAGGTAGAAGTCTCTGCAAAGGCAGAGGAAAAAGACCTTGCTTTTGAAAAGCGAGTACTCTCAGAAAGAGACATGATCATAGCCCATCAGGGCAAAGTAACTCGCATTCTTGTGAACGGAAAGACAATCGTTACAGATCTGGCAACGGATTATGCGAAAAAGTATCATATTGTGATTGAAAAAGTAGATTGCTAAGTGATAAATCGAAACTAGAAGAAAGGAGTTTCTGATTTGAAGACAGCAAAAGTAATCGGAAATATCTGGGCAACCAGAAAGGATGAAAACTTAAACGGACTGAAACTTCTTGTGATTCAGCCGATTAATCTGATCGATCTGCATCCTGTCGGGGAACCGATCATTGCAGCAGATATTATCGGCGCAGGTGTCGGTGAAACGGTGATCTACGTTGGCGGTAGTTCTGCTCGTCCGGCAGCCGGAGGAAGTAATATTCCGGTGGATGCAACTATAGTTGGAATCGTGGACGGACATGATGTTGATGTCGCGCTGATCTGATGAGTTAATGGAGCTGAAGTTTATGGAACTAATAGAAGCGATTAAAAAAGCAGGTGTTGTTGGTGCCGGCGGCGCCGGATTTCCAACACACGTAAAATTAAATGCAAAAGCTGAATATTTGATTATTAATGCAGCGGAATGCGAACCGTTGATCGAGACGGATAAGTTCCTGTGCCGTGAATTTGCAGACCGTATCATTGATACGATACTGCTCATGGGGCATCATTTAGAAGCACAGCACATTGTGATCGGATTAAAAGCAAAATATAAGGCTGAGATTGCAGCGTTGGAGAAAGCGATCCGTGAGAAACATGCTGCAGTTGAGATTTTTCCAATGCGGACATTTTATCCGGCAGGAGATGAGCAGGTGCTGGTTCAGCAGGTGACAGGGCGAAGCGTTCCGGAAAGAGGACTTCCATTAAATGTGGGAGCAGTTGTCGAGAATGTTGGAACCGTTCTTTCCATTGCAGATGCGCTGGAAGACAAACCTGTGACGGAGAAGTATTTATCTGTTACAGGTGCAGTGAGAGAACCTGTGATGTTTAAAGTTCCGCTTGGAACACCGATTCGAAGGATCATCAATCAGGTTGATCTGAGAGTAAAAGACTATGCAGTCATCATCGGTGGTCCAATGATGGGAAAGATGCAGTCGAGTGATTCCATGATCGATCATGCAGTGGTAACAAAAACAACCGGTAACCTTCTGATCCTGCCAAAAGATCATTATCTGGTAAGAAGGGCAGTGAAGCCGGTACAGACTATGATTCGTCAGGCAAGAACATCCTGTATTCAGTGTCGTTTTTGTACGGATCTGTGTCCAAGAGAACAGATTGGTCATAATGTAAAACCCAATCAAATTATGAGAAATCTCTGGCGTCAGGATCAGATCACAGACGTCAAGGAGTTTGAAGCTACTTTTGGAAGTGCTGCAAACTGCAGCAGCTGTGGTGTATGCGAAATGTTTGCATGTCCGATGGGCTTATCACCACGGAAAATGAATGACTATACCAAGGGACTGTTGAGAGGACTGGGAATCAATCCTGAAAAGAACCAGAATCCTACAGCAAAATCCACCATCGAGCAGCGCAGGATACCAACCGAACGGTTGATCGCAAGGCTGGGACTTTCAGACTATGTATTCCATGTGGAGCCAAAGCTGATCACAGATCTGGATGTGAAGGAAGTGATCGTTCCGCTTGGACAGCACATTGGAAAACCAGCGACCCCGGTGGTGAAGGTTGGAGATATGGTACATGCAGGAGATCTCATTGCGGAAGCAGCAGAGGGGCTCTCTGCAAATATCCACACCGGATTTGCGGGAATCGTCACAGAGATTGGATCTTCAGGCATTCGAATCAGCAAGAAGGAGGCATAAATCATGGGAATGGCAATCTGTATGGTAGAACTTACCAGTATTGCACGTGGTATCGAAACCAGTGATGACATGATAAAAGCTGCCCAGGTTACATTGCTTCGTGGTACAACAGTATGTCCTGGAAAATATATGGTCATCGTTGGGGGCGAAACTGGTGCAGTAAGAGCAGCCTTAGAGGCTGGCCTGGCAAAAGGAGGGGAATTTATTGTTGATTCTCTTCTTATTCCAAATGTACATGAGCAATTGTTCCCTGCAATTGCAGGAACACAGGAAGTAGTAGACCCACAGGCCATTGGTGTTGTGGAGTTTTATTCAATCGCATCGGCTATCAAGGCAGCAGATGTGGCAGCAAAAGCCGCTCAGGTGACACTGATCGAAGTGAGGACCGGCTATGCTGTGGGTGGAAAAGGTTATTTCACCCTTACAGGTGATGTGGGTGCTGTTCGCGCAGCAGTTGCAGCAGCTGAAAAACAGAGTGAGCTTTACATTGGAAGTACCGTGATTCCACGTCCTTCCAAACAGGTACTTGAATCACTCTTATAATCCTTACCGTAGGAAAGGATACTAATCGAAGGGAGAGGTTGTATGTTTCAGGAATTAGTTTCTAACATTACAAATGTAGGTGTATTCACTGAAAGTTTTGGTGAATGGATATCCGGTATTTCTATTAACAGCGCAATCGTATTTATTATGATGATCTTCATGCTGGTTGGTGCAATTGATAAGATTGCTGGAAACAAGCGGGGATATGGTGAAAAATTCGATGAAGGATTTAATGCTATGGGACCTCTGGCAGCAGCTATGGCTGGAGTAGTAGCAGCAGCTCCGGTTCTGTGTATTATCTTAAAACCGATCATCGCTCCGATCTATACTCTGGTTGGTGCTGACCCTTCCATGTTCGCAACGACACTGCTTGCATGTGACATGGGTGGTTATCCGCTGGCTATGCAGATGGCAGCAAACGAAAGTATTGGTAATTTTGCAGGTCTGATCCTTGGAACCATGATGGGACCAACAATTGTATTTACAATCCCGGTAGCACTTTCCATTATCAAAAAATCAGATAAACCGTACCTGGGTGCCGGTGTTCTGGCTGGTCTGATCACTGTTCCGATCGGATGTATCGTTGGTGGTCTGGCAATGAACATGACACAGTACAAGATGGGTATCGGAACGATCCTCGTGAACCTGATTCCGGTTATCATTATTGCTGGTCTTATCGTTGTAGGTCTGTGGGTGATCCCGGACAAGATGATCCGTGGCTTTGACAAATTTGGTTCAGGCGTTACGATCGTTATCACGATCTTTACTGCAATTGCAGTATTTGAGTATGAAACCGGTATTAAATTCCCGCTTCTGAACATCATGGTTGAGCCGGATGCTTCTGGAGCTATTCCACTTGAGTCTGGTCTTCTTACCTGTGGACAGATCTCCTGCGTATTGATCGGTGCATTCCCGATGGTAGAGTGGATCACACGTACCTTTGGTAAGCCGCTGGAGTCTATTGGTGGAAAACTTGGTATGAACAAAGAAGGTTCTGCAGGTCTGGTAGCAAACCTTGCAAACAATATCGCTGTATTTAATATTATGGGCGATATGAATCCGAAGGCAAAACTCCTTAACGTTGCATTTGCAGTTTCTGCAGCATTCGTATTTGGTGATCACCTTGGATTTACTGCAGGTGTTAACAGCGAGATGATCTTCCCGATGATTGTTGGTAAGCTGACAGCTGGTATCACAGCTCTGATCGTTGCTAATATTCTTGCGCCGAAACTTCTTTCAAAGGTTGAAGCATCTGTAAAAGCAGCAGAAAAAGAAGAGTAATCTAAATACGGAGCTTTGCAAAGTAAGTGTAATAGCGGCTTTCGTAAAGCTCCTTTTAGAATAAGCGAGGTATAAAGATGGATGTAAGTAAAGAATTGATTCGCTCTATTGTTGAAAAAGTACTGGCTGAATCAGCTGGCACTGCAGCTCCGGCTGAGCCGTATAAAGAAAAAGATCCGAGTGGAATCATCAAGATCACCACTGATAAAGTCGAGACTGAGCGTTTTGAGCAAGATGGGGTATATCTGAAAGATGTTGTGACCCTGGAAGAAGCACCGAGAATGGGTGCAGGTCTCATGGAATTAAAAGACGGCACATCATTTGAATGGACACTTACTTATGATGAGTATGACTGCGTTGTAGAGGGAACTCTGGAGATCGAGATCAATGGAAATGTTCTGACAGCAAAACCAGGTGAGATCATTTATATCCCGAAAGGAAGCCATATTCACTTCCAGACACCAAATTATGCAAAATACTGGTATTTTGTATATCCGGCAAACTGGGCTGAGTTATAAAGAGAAAGCTTATGAAAGATTATCGCACAGAAGTCATTGTAAAAAAATTACCGGTGAGTCGGTTGGTGACTTATCTGGATCCCAAAACTTCAAATGAAGCGTGCAAAAAATGTACGAATTATAACAATGACTGGTCCTGTCCGCCTGGTCAGCCAGATCCATTTGAGTATCTGAAGCCATACCAGGATGCGTATCTGATCGCTGTAAAGATTCATTATTCAGAAGAACTACGTGAGCGGATCAAGACACCGGAAGGTATGGATTGGGTGAGAAGAAATCTCTTTCAGAAGGTTCAGCTTCACCTGCAGGTAATTCTTTTAGAGCTGGAAAAACAATATCCGGGAAGCTTAAGTATCAGCACATGTCTTCTCTGTAAGAGATGCGCAAGATTGGATGATCTGCCGTGCAGGCATCCGGAGGATCAGCGATATTCCATGACTTGTCTGGGATTTCAGTTTACCAGACTTTTGGAAGAAGAACTGGGTATTAAATTACAGTGGTTTGATAACAAACTGCCGGAATATCAGGTGACTGTATCCAGTTTATTATGTAACCAGGAGGAATAAGAGATGATTGACCATAGAGATCAGATCAGAATTGTACAGGAGACCGTTGCAGGTAAAGAGATCACACTTGCACATGTGATGGGCGGACCGGCTCCGATCATTTACCAGAAGCTGGGTCTGAATCCTTCTATTGATTATGGATCATCTGCGATCGGGATCATGAATATGACTCCACCGGAATCAGCCGTTATTGCTTCTGACATTGCAATAAAGAGCGGAAATGTATATCTTGGATTTGCAGATCGTTTTACCGGAACTTTGATCATCACCGGAGATATTTCAGATGTAAGAAGCGCTCTCAATGAGGTTGTTCGCTATTACCATGATGTTCTTGGATATGTCACCTGTCCGGTCACGCAGCGGTAAGGAATCCCTATGAAACAGAGATTAACGAGAGAAGAATTTCTGGAGTATATATTTTCGGAGAACTATGAGGCACTACAGGGTGACAAGCTTCGTCTGGTTCGTATCCGTATTCCTGGAAGCGAGGTATCACTTGCACATCTGATCGGAGTGTCGGATTCGGAAGTATATAAAAATCTGGGACTTCATATCGGTGTACATTTAGGTGAGGATCATACAGGAGAGAGCCTTGGATTATTGCAGTTTACACCCTGGGAAGGTGCGGTAGTAGCTGCTGACATCGCAACGAAAGTGGCCAATGTCGAGATTGGGTTTATGGATCGGTTTAATGGATCTCTGATCCTGACTGGTGAAAGAGAAAATATAAAGATCGCTCTTCAGGAAGTGTTGGATTATTTTGGAAACACCCTGAAGTTTGGAGCTTGTGAACTGACGGAGAATTAGGAAATGAAAAGATTATTCTTGATGGGACGAAGTGAGTCCGGAAAGACCTCTCTTACACAGGCTTTGAAGGGTGAAGAGCTGCATTATCATAAGACGCAGTATACCAATACAGCTGAAGATACTATTGATACCCCGGGAGAATATGCAGAATCCAAAAATGTCGGTGTTGCATTGGCATGTTTTTCATTTGAGGCAGATATTATTGCAATCGTAATGGCGGCAGATGAGCCGTTCAGTGTATTTGAGGCTAATTGTCAGTGCTTCGTGAACCGCCCATTGATCGGTATTATTACGAAGATCGATTCGCCATATGCAAATATCCCGATGGTAAGACAGTGGCTGGCAAATTCCGGGTGTGATCCGATTTTTGAAGTCAACAATGTGACAAAAGAGGGAATCCCTGAGCTTATGGAATACCTGCAGGGAGATCCGGAAAAAATCACCCTTGAGCAGGCAATTGAAAAACAAAGCCGTGGGCTTAATGCCTGGGAAGAGTAATAGAATAACCATAAAAAGACTGATGCAGATTGAGGTGACCCCTCAAAGTTAGACTTTTACGAGGCGACTTCGGTCGTCTCGCTTTTCTTTATGCAGCTAAAAGATGGAGCCTGTATTGAACAGGACTCATCCATCCCAACTTTTCTTTTATCCGTTTCT